>DAOUBZ010000383.1:0-13436 GCA_034432515.1 Chloroflexaceae bacterium
GCGGGGGGGGGGGGGGGCCACCACACGCTACGAGTACACGGTGATGGGCCCGGCGGTCAACCTGGCAGCACGGCTCATGGCGGCGGCAGGCGACGGTGAGGTGTTGCTCGCCCCGAGCGTGCGGGCCGCTGTGGCTGGCCAGGTGCTGCTGGAGGAGACCGCGCTGCTCAGGCTCCGAGGGATTGCCACTCCGGTGCAGCCAGCCCGGGCGCTGCGGATGGCCACGGGGGCCGGGATCGGCCGGGGCGCAGCCGGCGCCATTCGCCTCGCGACTGCGCCCCTGATCGGGCGGGACGCCGAGCTCGGGGCGCTGCTCGCCGCGGGGCGCAGCGCGCTGGCTGGCGGGGGCGGGGTGATCGCGATCATCGGCGAGGCGGGCACCGGCAAAACGCGCCTGGCCGCGGAGATACTTCAGCACCTGGTGCGCGCCAGCGCCAGCCCCGGGGCGGAGCGGGTGCCGCCCTTCGGCTGCTTCCTCGGCGAGGCGCAGAGCTATACGCAGCGCACCTCCTACGCGGCGCTGCGCACGGCCCTGGACGAACTGCTCGGCCGTGGCGCGCAGGGCGCCGACCAACCCCTTGCAACCCACCTGGCCCGGCGGGTCGGTGAACTGGCGCCCGCTATGGTGCGTTTCGCCCCGCTGCTGGCTGACGCGCTCGGTCTGGCGCCGGAGGACAGCGCGCTGACCGCAGCCCTCACCCCGCAGCAGCGCCACGACCGCCTGCAGGAGCTCGTGGTCGCGCTCTTCCAGGGGGCGGCCCGCCACGAACCGTTGCTGCTGATCGTGGAGGATCTCCACTGGGCCGACCTGGCCTCCCAGGAGTTGCTGGGCCGGCTCGCGGCAGGCAGCGTTGATCTGCCAATCCTGCTTGTGCTCACCTACCGGCTGGAGCCGCCGATCGCGGCCCCGTGGGAGACGCTGTCCCACACGCTCCGCCTGCGCCTCGGCGAGCTCTCGACCGAGGATAGCGCGGCGCTGCTGGGCGCGCTGCTGGGCGGCAGCCCACCCCCCGCCCTGTTGCCGCTGCTGGAGCGCGCCCAGGGCAATCCGTTCTTCATCGAAGAACTGGTGCGCGCCCTCGTCGCCGAGGGTGTGCTCAGCCGCGAGGCGAGTGGGGCCTGGCGCCTGGCGCGCCGGCCCGACGAGGTGGAGTTGCCGACCAGCATCGAGGGCCTGCTGCTCGCCCGGCTCGATCGGCTGGATGAACCACGCCGCGAACTGGTGCAACTCGCCTCGGTGATCGGGCGGCGCTTCCAACATCCGCTGCTCGCTGAGGTCTATGCCGGCCCGGCGCCGCTTGACCCGAGCCTGCAGCGCCTGGTCGACCTGGAGGTACTGGAGGCTGATCATGCCGACGGTGACCAGGCGTACCGCTTCCGCCACGCCTTGCTGCGTGACGTCGCCTACGCGGGCATCCTCTACGTGCAGCGCCGCGCGCTCCACAGCCGTGTCGCGCGCAGCATCGCCACCGGGCGCCACGAGCGGCCTGATGAGCAACTGACCTTGCTCGCCTGGCACCACCTCCACGCCGAAGAGTGGGCCCCGGCCCTCGACTTTCACCTGCGTGCCGCCGACCAGGCCGCGCGCCGCTTTGCCAACGGCGATGCGCTGGCCCTCTATGCCACTGCCCTGACGGTGGCCGAGCGGCTCGGCGCGCAGCCCGAGGCTGCCGAGCTTCCCGACCGGCTCGCCGAGATCCACGAGCGCAGCGGCGAGTTGCAACTGCTGCTGGGCGAGTATGACGCGGCGGAAGCCCACTTCCGCCGCGCCCTCGCCCAGGTCGGCACGGCTACCTCGGAGCCCTGGCTGCGCCTCCACCGCCTGCTGGCCAGCGTCGAGGAGCGGCGCTCGCGCTACACCGAAGCCTTCGACTGGCTGCAGATCGGCCTGGCACGCGCCACCTCGGCCCTGCGGCTCGAAGCGGCCCGCTGCTACCTGCTCGGCGCGGGGATCCACTTCCGCCAGGGGGCGTACACCCGGGCTATGGAATGGGCCACCATGGGCCTGCGGCTGGCCGAGCGCATCGGCAGCCTGGCCGACCAGGCCCACGCCTTCAAGTTGATCGGCAACCTCTACCGTGACCAGGGTGACAACCTGCGGGCGATCGAGGCCCTGGAGAGCGCCCGCACCCGTTTCGCCACGCTCAACATCCTCAGTGGCCAGAGCGATACGCTCAACAACCTCGGCATCCTCTACACGCGCCTGGGGCGCTGGCCCGAGACGATCGCCAGCTTCGAGCAGAGCATGCAGCTCAGCGAGAGCATCGGCGACGTCCAGGCTGTCGCCCGTACCGCCAACAACCTCGCCGTGGTCCTGGTGGGCCGCGACCAGTTGCAGCGGGCCGAAGAGCTCTACCGGATGAGTGGCGAGCTCTTCGGCCGGATCGGCTCCGCGCTGGGGGTTGCCGTGACCACGCAGAACCGCGGCGAGGTGCTGCTGCTGCAGGGCCAGCCCGCGGCCGCCCGCGAACTGGTGGCCGCGGCTCTGGCGAGCTACGAGCGCATCAACGCCCGCAACTTCCTCCCCGAAGCGCTGCGCCTCGCGGCCGAGATCGCGCTGACCCTGGGCGACCTGGCCAGCGCCCGGGAGGCGGTTGAACAGGCGCTTGCCGTGGCCGGCGAACTGGGCATGGCCCCCGAGGCGGCTGCGGCCCGCCGCGTTCGCGGCCAGGTGGCCCTCGCCGCGGGCGACCTGGTGGCGGCCGCTGAGGACCTGGCGCAGAGCCGGGATGAACTGGCCCGCCTCGATGGGCGTTACGAACTGGGCAAGACATGCTACCACCAGGCGCGGCTGGCCCTGGCCCGCGGCGACACTGACGCTCTCGCCGCGGCCCGCGCCGAGGCGCTCGCCATCTTCACCGAACTGGACGCCCGGCGCGACCTGGAGCTGGTGCAGGCGTTGTAGGGGAAGGAGACCCGCATGCCGCCCGTACGCACATACGCCATCCTGCTGGTGCTGATCGCCCTGTGCGGCACGCTGCTCGGCGCCAGGCCGCTCCCGGTCGTTGCCGAGGAAGCAATCCCAGCCCAGGTCACGCAGCTCCCGCCGATCAGCGAGAATGAGCCGGCCCGACCCAACGACAGCCCGCAGACCGCCGACCCGATCGGCAGCAGTGACCAGCGCTGGAGCCAGCGCATCCGCGGGGTGATCGGCGGCCCGCGCGATGTGGATTACTACGCCTTCAGCCTGAGCCAGCCGGGCTCGACGGTGCGCATCACGCTTGAGGGCCTGACGGCTGACTACGACCTGGTGCTTGCCGGCGCGCCCGATCCGGCCCAGGGCTTCGAGCCGGGCCAGCCTGGCCTCGAAGGCGTCACCGAGATCGGCGCGCAGATCTCGGCCATTGGCGCGCAGATCTCGGCCATCGGCGCGCAGATCTCGGCCATCGGTGCGCAGATCTCGGCCATCGGCGCCCAGATCTCCGCGATCAGCGCCAGTTCGGGCACCCGCGCTGAGCAGATCGAGACCCTGCTCTGGCTGCCGGGCACCTACTACGTGGTAGTGGCGCCCAATAACGGCCAGTTCAGTGATACGCCCTACAGCATCAGTGTGGCGGTGGACGGCAGTGGCCTGCAGACGCCCCCGCCCGCTCCCGAGGTGCAGATCCGCGTGCCCCGGCCGGTCTACGCCCAGCCGGAGCAGATCACGACACTCTACCTGCTCAACAGCGAGCGAATGGCCCAGCTCTACCCCCAATTCGCCGCCACCCGGATCATCTCGATCACCGGCGCGCTGAACGACCTGGCCGGGGTCACCCCGCCCACGCCCAACGGCTTCGGGCCGGAGTACGGCGTGGTGCTCGACCTGGCGTCGCTCCGGCGGGTCAGTGACAACGGCCCGGTGATGGCGGGCGTCTACCAGAGCTGGCAGGCCAGCCAGAACAACCCGCTCGCCGCTAACTACGTGGCCGCCCTGATCGACAACGTGGTCGAGGCCGCCAGCAGCGACGGCACCTCGGGCGCCGGGGCGAGCGCGCCGCTCTACCTCGGGCCGGCGGGCGCCACCAATGTGATCAGCTTCCCCAACCTGCGCAACGTAGTGCTGGTCGGCGGCGATGAGGTCATCCCCTTCTACCGGATGCCTGACCTGACCACGATCGCCAACGAGGCGGACTACGCCGCCTACCTGCGCACGATCGACCCGAGCGGGATCATCGACGCGAGCAATCCGCTTGGTGCGGCGCTGCGCTACCGCATGCTGCTCACCGACGGCGTCTATGGCGCCGATCAGCCTTATCGCTTCTTCGGCTTCCCCTTCTACCTGCCGCGCCTGGCGGTCGGCCGCCTGGTCGAGACCCCCGACGACATCGCCAACTTTCTCGAGCGCTACCGTCGCGGCAGCCAGGCCGATTTCCAGATCGACATCACCAGTGGCAGCGGCGGCGTGCGGCGCGCAGCGATCACCGGCTATGACTTCTTGCAGGACCAGGCCACCGCGATCTCAACCACCCTGGGCACGATCGGGCTGGTGGGCGCCGAGACGAACCGGCTGATCAACGACCGCTGGCAACGCGCCGACCTGGAGCGGGCCTGGTTCGATGGGCGGCTCGACACGGATTTCTCCGCCAGTGTGCCGAACAGCCCGTTCAACCGCATGCCCGTGGCGCTGAGTTCGATCAACGCCCACTTCGACCACTGGCAGGTGCTGCCGGCGCAGAACCCGAGCGGGACGGGCGCCGGCAACTTCCCGGCGCAGCGGCTGCTGACACCGGGCTACGACCCGGGGGCCGGCTTCCCCGGCGGCTACTTCCAGGCTGCGCTTGGCTACTCGGTGGGCTGCCACAGCGGCTACAACGTGCTGGAGGCCGCGGTCGCGGGCACGGGCGCCGGCGCTTCCCTGTACCGGGCCGACTTCCCGCAGGCGATCAACCGCCACGCCGGCCACTGGATCGGCAACACCGGCTACGGCTACGGCACCGCCGACGGCATCGACTATAGCGAGCGGCTGGCCCTACTGCTCACCGAGGAACTGGCCCGCGACGTGCGCGACGCGAGCAACGATTTCGTCTACGTCGGCGCCGCGATCGGCGAGGCCCTGGTGCGCGCCAAGCAGCGCTATGTGCGCAACGCCGCGCTGCTCGGCCCCTACGACTACAAGGCGATCAACGTCATGACGCTCTACGGCCTGCCCTATGCGCGCACCGTGGTCAACCCGTCCCTGGCGCTGAGCCCGCCGCCGGAGGACCCGCGGCCCGGCGGCGTCGCGCCACTCGAAACGCAGGCGCCACTGCCGCCAAACGCGCTCGGACGGCTGGAGCGGGTCATTACCTTCACCATCGACATTGCCAACCCGGCCAACCGGACGACGCTGCCGCGCACTGGCAGCCAGATCATCACCCTGGACGAGAATGACTTCGTGGTGGACGACAGCTTCGTCAACGCCGGCTTCGGGGCCAGGCCGCGCGTGCGTGTCTTCGCGAACAACCAGACGGGCGCGCCCGGTCTGCCCACCTTCGCCTACGATATCAGCGCGCTGAACCGGGCGGGTACGGCGCGCCTGGAGGTGCGCGACGTGGTCTTCCTCGGCGGCAGCTATGGCGACGAGCCGGGCTTCGACCCGCAGATCACGCAGGTGGTGACCGAAACTACCAGCCCGATCGTGAACACCAGCCTGGAGCCGGACTTCCGCGCGGGGGCCGGTATCTGGTATCCCGACAAGTTCTTCGGCTTCAGCCGGGTGGGCGAGCGAGAGCAGCAACGCGACCAGTTGACGGCCGCCGCGGCCCAGTTCCGCGCCGACAGCAACGGGCGCACCGGGCGCCTGCGACCCTACGGGGTGATGAGCTTCAAGGTGATCTACAACGACCCGGCGCTGAACACCCCCGCGGCAAACGCCGCGCGGGCAGATACCCAGGGCCCGCTGATCGAGTCGGTGCGGATCGCGTACCCGGGCAGCGCGCGAACGCAACTCGCCCAGAACCCGCAGACCGAGGTCGTGGTTCGCGCAACCGATCTGGGCGCCGATGGCAGTGGCGCCGGGGTGGGCATCGACGAAGTCAGCGCCGTCTACATCGAAAACGGTACAACCTGGCGGAGCATCACGTTTACACCGGCGGGCGCCGCCAGCTACCGGGCAAGCATCCCCACCACGATCGGCAGTGTGCGGCTGATCGTGCGAGCCACCGACCGGGTGGGCAACAGCAGTTTCTACACTGCCAGGGGCAGCTTCACGCCGCCGCTGGACCGGACCCTGCTGAGCCTGCCGCTGATCAGAAAGTAGCAGTCGCAGGCTCTGCACGGTATGTGCCCAACATCTGGTTGTGCACGCACACCTGTATGCTACCGTGCTTTGCAAGCGTGAACGGGGTGTGTTAGAATAGCGCCTGTCTGAAGCGATCAGCTATAATTACGGTACGTCACCACCCGCAGCGCATACTCCTCGAAGGCTCCACGCTTCGCAGGCCCGTGGATCGCCCTCGCCGCATTAGCGTCATAACTGTCTGCCCGCGACCGCAACGAAGGAGTGGTTACGATGCTGCATGGACTCACTGATCTGGACGGTCTTCAGCAGGCCGCAGTATGGACCGTGCTGGCGATCTCGATCCTCGGGATCGCCTA
Source organism: Chloroflexaceae bacterium (assembly GCA_034432515.1). Taxonomy (GTDB): domain Bacteria; phylum Chloroflexota; class Chloroflexia; order Chloroflexales; family Chloroflexaceae; genus JACAEO01. The sequence goes on from DAOUBZ010000383.1 coordinate 6,559, forward strand.
CGCATTCTTTCTGCGCAGCCAGATCCTCGCCCAGGACAAGGGCACGGCGAAGATGCAGGAAGTGTGGGGTTTCATCAAGGCTGGCGCCAACGCCTACCTGAGCCGGCAGTTTCGCATCATCGCCATTCTGATCGCCGTGCTGACCTTCGTGCTGGCGGCGAGCGTCTTTGTGGTGCCGCCAACCCGTGAGGCTGAGGAGGTCTTTGGCGACAGCGCAACGACGGTGGTCGCGATCGGGCGGGCGATCGCCTTCCTGATGGGCTCGCTCTTCTCGTACGCGGTGGGCTTCGTTGGTATGAACGTGGCCGTCGAGGGCAACGTGCGGGTGGCTGCCGCGTCGCGCAAGGGCTACAACCCGGCGCTGCAGGTGGCCTATAAGTCCGGCTCGGTGACCGGTATGCTCACCGTGGGCCTGGGCCTGCTGGGCGGTACGCTGATCTTCCTCTTCTTCGGCATCGCCGCGCCCGACGCCCTGCTCGGCTTCGGCTTCGGCGGCTCGCTGATCGCGCGGTTTATGCGCGTGGGTGGCGGTATCTACACCAAGGCCGCCGACGTCGGCGCCGACCTGGTGGGCAAGGTTGAGGCCGGCATCCCCGAGGACGACCCGCGCAACGCGGCGGTGATCGCCGACCTGGTGGGCGACAATGTGGGCGACTGCGCCGGCATGGCCGCCGACGTGTTTGAGAGCTTCGAGGTGACGCTGGTCTCGGCGCTGATCCTGGGCCTGGTGCTGGGCGACGCGGCCGCCGGCGCGCTCTTCGATGGCCAGTACGACCTGCGCTTCGTGATCTTCCCGCTGGTGCTGCGTGGCATCGGCGTGATCGCCTCGGTGATCGGCAACCTCTTCGTCACCACCGATGAGCGCCGGCGCAACGCTATGGCCGCGATGAACCGCGGCTTCTACATCGCCGCCACGCTCGCCGTGGTGGCCAGCGCGATCGCCAGCATCTTCTTCATGGTCGACCCGAACACCGGCGCGCCCGACTGGCGCCCCTTCTTCGCCACCGTCTCGGGTGTCATCCTGGCCATCGCGCTCGACAAACTGACCGAGTACTTCACCAGCACCCACTTCAACCCGGTTAAGGAGACGTCGCGGGCCTCCCAGACTGGGGCTGCCACCAATATCCTCTCCGGCCTGGCCCTTGGTATGGAGTCGAGCGTCTGGGCCATCCTGGTCATCGCCGCCTCGATCTTCAGCTCGGTGCTGATCTTCGGCAGCTACTCGGCCGATCCGGTCGTGACCTTCACCGCGGTGCTCTATGGCGTCTCGCTCACCGGCATCGGCATGCTGCTGCTCACCGGCAATACGATCTCGATGGACAGCTTCGGCCCGATCTCCGATAACGCCAATGGCATCGGCGAGATGGCCGGCCTCGATAAGAATGCCCGCAATGTGATGGACGACCTCGACGCCGTTGGCAATACCACCAAGGCGGTCACCAAGGGTATCGCCATCGGCTCGGCAGTGATCGCGGCAGTGGCGCTCTTCGGCTCGTACTTCACCGACGTCGGGCGTGTCCAGGAAACGCTGATCAATGCGGGCGTGCTGACTGAAGCCCAGCGGCTGACCTATATCAACGTGGCTGCGCCCACCGTCTTCATCGGGCTGCTGATCGGCGGCGCCGTGCCCTTCCTGTTCTCGGCGCTCACCATCCGCTCGGTCTCGCGCGCCGCGGCGCAGATCGTCAATGAGGTGCGCCGCCAGTTCCGCATCCCGGGCCTGATGGAGGGCAAGGTGCAGCCCGACTACGCGCGCGCCGTGATGATCTCGACGGCTGCCGCCCAGAAAGAGTTGATCAGCCTCGGGATCATCGCGGTGATGGTGCCGATCCTGGTCGGCTTCCTGCTCGGTGTCGAGGCGCTTGGCGGCTTCCTGGCCGGCATCATCCTGACCGGCCAGTTGATGGCGGTCTTCCAGTCCAACGCCGGTGGCGCCTGGGACAATGCCAAGAAGTACATCGAGGAGGGCAACTTCGGCGGCAAGCACAGCGAGCCGCATAAGGCCGCCGTGGTCGGCGACACCGTCGGCGACCCGTTGAAGGATACCGCCGGCCCGGCCCTCAACCCGATGATCAAGGTGATCAACCTGGTCGCGCTGATCATCGCGCCGATCGTGGTCACTGTCCGCCTGCCCGGCCAGCCGCTCGGCATCGGCGTGATCATCGGCATGGTGATCTGCCTCGCCGCCCTGGTCTGGGCGATCTGGCAGAGCAAGCGCGAAGGCCAGCAGATGACCGAGCCGACCAAGGCCCCCGCTGGCGCGGACTAGCGCCGGCCAACTCGGATCTTGTGGGCCGTCGTGGCGGGACCGCCGCCGCGACGGCCTTTAGCTTTTCCCCTGTGCCGCTACGCACCGGCGGCGGTGCGACACAAGCGTTATCACCTGGTTGCCAAAGCTTAACTGGCCCGGCCCCGCCCGTGGTGCACCATGGGGTCAGGGCGGGGCGGCGGCGCTCCGCGCAGCCGCGAGGAGGCGACGATGGCCGAGCGCAAGCCCGAGGGTTACCTCAACGGGCGCCCGCTGCACCCCGAGAGCCTGATGATGAGCTACGGCTATAAGCCTGAGCTCTCCGAGGGCGCGATCAAGTGCCCAATCTTCCAGACCTCGACCTTCGTCTTCAAAACGGCCGAGGAGGGCAAGTCCTTCTTTGAACTGGCCTATGGCCTGCGCCGCCAGGGCCCCGGCGAGGAGATGGGCCTGATCTACAGCCGGCTCAATAACCCCGACCTGGAGGTGCTCGAGGATCGCCTTACCCTCTGGGACGAGGCCGAGGCGGCCGCGGTCTTCGCCAGCGGCATGGCCGCGATCAGCACCAGCTTGCTCACCTTCCTGCGCCCCGGCGATGTCCTGCTCCATAGCGAGCCGGTCTACGGCGGGACCGACTACCTGCTCAAGCACGTGCTGCCCCGCTTCGGCATCCGGGTGGTGGGCTTCCGCGCCGGTACGCCGCCCGCGGACGCCGAGCACGAACTGCGCCGGCTGGGTCTGGCGGAACAACTGGCGCTGATCTACATCGAGACGCCGGCCAACCCTACCAACGCCCTGGTGGACATCGCCGCCTATGCCGGCCTCGCGGCCCGGCTCAGCGGCGAGCGGCGCGTGCTCACCGTGGTTGACAACACCTTCCTCGGGCCACTCTGGCAGCAGCCGCTGCGCCACGGTGCCGACCTGGTAATCTACAGTGCGACCAAGTACATCGGCGGCCATAGCGACCTTATCGCCGGGGTGTGCCTCGGCGCGCGCCCGCTGCTCGACCAGGTAAAGCTGCTGCGCACCATCTTTGGCACCATGGCCGGGCCGCACACCGGCTGGCTGCTGCTGCGCAGCCTCGAGACGCTCAAGCTGCGGATGACCGCCCAGATGAAGACGGCTCGCCACGTGGCCGAGTTTCTCAACGAGCACCCCAAGGTGGCCCGCGTACACTACCTGGGCAACCTGACGGAGGAGGATGCGCACTATGCGGTCTATCACCGCCAGTGCAGCGCGCCGGGCGGCATGATCGCCTTCGAGGTCGTCGGCGGCGAGCGAGAGGCCTTCCGGCTGCTCAACGGGCTCAAGCTCTTCCACCTGGCGGTCAGCCTGGGCAGCACCGAGTCGCTGGCCGAGCATCCCGCCACCATGACCCACGCCGACGTTGACCCCGAGGAGCGTCTGGAGCTCGGCATCACCCCGGCGATGGTGCGGCTCTCGATCGGGGTCGAGCACCCCGAGGACCTGATCGCCGACCTGGCCCAGGCCCTTGACGCGGTGTGACACAGTGACGCGATGATGCGAGGACGCGAGGACGGGGTGATGCGGGGATGCGAGGACGCGAGGACGGGGTGATGCGGGGATGCGGGGACGCGAGGATGCGAGGATGCGGCGACGCGGGCATGCGGGCATGAGGCCGCCGCGTCGGGCCGAAGCATTCGCCATCCCGGGGTGCCGGCACCCGTCACGCGGCTGGGGCGAATGCTTCGGCCTTCCCATGGGACATCGTCGCGCCCCGTCACGATGTGGGTAGTCAATGTCCGGTGTCGGAGGTCGCGGGCGCGGCGAATGGCGATCGGGGACCACGGTGGTCCAGGGGCGCCCACGCCGGGGCGCCCCTACGGATGGCAACATAGCGGCACGGTGCGTCTGCGCGCCTGCATTTTGCTTGTTATGACACGGCGCATGTCCGCGTGAACCATCGGCCATCGGCCATTCGCTTATTCGGTGATCAGCTATTCGATGTGAAGTGCGCCAAGGAAGCCCAGCACAGCCGCATCGAAGGCCGTCGGGTTGTCCCAGCTGAGCCAGTGGCCGCTGTCGGGAATGACGGCCAGCCTGGCCCCGGGGATGCCCGCCGCAAGCCGCTGGGCCTGATAGGTCGTGAAGAGGTAGCCGTCGCTGGTCATTATCAAGGTGGGGCAGTTGATCCGGCCGAGGCGCTCGTGGCTGTCGAAGGCGGTGGCCGCGTCCCAGATGAACAGGAAGCTATCACGGTCATCAATGTAGCGGCCCATCGTCCGGCGGGCGTAGGGCAGGATGCTCGGCGTCCGCATGGCCACCCCGGCGGCCATCAGGTCGACCAGTTGCGTCACGGGGAGAGCGCGCAGCGTCCAGTGCAGGTAGGTGGTACGGAAGGGAAACGGCTCGCCGAGGTAACCCCGGGGCCGGCACCAGGTGTCGGCGAGGATCAGCGCGCTGACCCGCCCGGGTGCGGCCAGGGCCAACTCCTGGGCGACCATGCCGCCGAGCGAGTGGCCGAGGACCGTGACGGCAGGCAGATCGAGCGCATCGAGCGTAGCCAGCACCGCTGCGGCCAGATCGGCGACACTGATGGGCTCGGCGAGCGGCGGAGCGGCGCCGTGGCCCGGCAGGTCGCAGGCGATCACCTCGTGGCGCGCGGCAAGCACCGGGATGCGCTCCTGCCAGTAGTCGCGATCGACCATGGCGCCGTGGAGCAGTAGCAGAGGCGGGCCAGAGCCAACGCGGTCGTAGGGTAACGGTTGACCAGTGGACGGTACGGCGCTCATGCGAACCTCCTGGATTGTATCGACGCAATGATACCGCTGCCATCGCTGCCCGTCAGTTGAGGCCCGCCACATCTGTGTGGGAGGATGACAATCGGGCCGGCGCGACATGATTGATCCGTACCCCATTTCTCTGCGATAATAGGCCCACCAGGGAATACCAACCCGAGTGAAGGAGCCGAACCAATGGCTGCACATCCACTTGCCGGCCAGCCGGCGCCACGCGACCTGCTCGTCAACGTGCCACGCCTCGTCTCGGCCTATTACACCAATAAGCCCGATGTCACCATCCCGGAGCAGCAGGTGGCCTTCGGCACCTCGGGCCACCGCGGCTCGTCATTGCAGAGCTCGTTCAACGAGGATCACATCCTGGCCATCTGCCAGGCCCTCTGCGAGTGGCGCCACACCCAGGGGATCGACGGGCCGCTCTACCTGGGTATGGATACCCACGCGCTCTCCGAGCCGGCCCTCGCCAGCGCCGTCGAGGTCTTCGCCGCCAACGGCGTGGAGCTCTGCGTCCAGCGTGGCCTGGGCTACACGCCGACCCCGGCAGTCTCCCATGCTATCCTCTGCTACAACCGGGGACGCCGCAGCGGCCTGGCCGATGGGGTGGTGATCACCCCCTCGCACAACCCGCCCGACGATGGCGGCTTCAAGTACAATCCGCCCTCTGGCGGCCCCGCCGACACCGCCACGACGAAGTGGGTCCAGGACCGGGCCAACCAGTTGCTGCAGGACGGGCTCAGCGCCGTGCGCCGCATACCATTCGCGCGGGCGCTCGCCGCCGCTACTACCCACATGCACGACTATGTCGAACCCTACGTGGCCGACCTGGGCAACGTGCTGGATATGGCGGCCATCCGCGCGGCGGGCCTGAAGCTCGGCGTCGACCCGATGGGCGGCGCCTCGCTGCCCTTCTGGGCACCGATCGCCGAGCGCTACGGTCTCGATCTCAGCGTGGTCAACCCGGTGATCGACCCGACCTTCGCCTTCATGCGCGTGGACAAGGACGGCAAGATCCGCATGGACTGCTCCTCGCCTGCGGCGATGGCTGGCCTGATCGACCTGAAGGATCGCTTCGCGGTGGCCTTCGGCAACGACCCGGACGCCGACCGCCACGGCATCGTCACCCCCAGCGTTGGCCTGATGAACCCCAACCACTACCTGGCGGTGGCGATCTGGTACCTGTTCCAGCACCGCCCCGACTGGCGCGCCGACGCGGCAGTGGGCAAGACGCTGGTCTCCAGTTCGATGATCGACCGGGTCGCGGCGGCGCTCGGCCGCCCGCTGGCCGAGGTGCCGGTCGGCTTCAAATGGTTCGTCGACGGGCTGGTGGACGGCTCGTACGGCTTTGGCGGCGAGGAGAGCGCCGGCGCCTCGTTCCTGCGCCGCGACGGCAGCGTCTGGACGACCGACAAGGACGGGATCATCCTCGACCTGCTGGCGGCCGAGATCACCGCGGTAACCGGGCGCGACCCGGGCGAGCACTACCGCGAGCTTGAGGAGCGCTTCGGCCGCTCGGTCTATGCGCGCATGGACGCGCCGGCCAGCCCGGCGCAGAAGGCGGTGCTGAGCAGCCTCTCGCCGGAACTGGTGGCGGCGACAGAACTGGCCGGCGAGCCGATCAAGGCTAAGCTGACCCGCGCCCCGGCCAACGACGCGCCGATCGGCGGGCTGAAGGTGGTGACGGCCAACGGCTGGTTTGCGGCGCGCCCCTCGGGCACCGAGAACATCTACAAAATCTACGCCGAGAGTTTCAAGGGCGAAGAGCACCTGGCCGCCATCCAGGCCGAGGCCCAGGCGATCGTCAGCGCAGCGCTGCAGGCCGCCGGGGTGTAGGGCCGGCGCACTGGCGCAGCCAATGGTGGGCCGGCGCATTG
>DAOUBZ010000384.1:0-5748 GCA_034432515.1 Chloroflexaceae bacterium
TTGGCTGCGCCAATGCCTCGGCCCTCCGACGCTCAATCGCCGATCGGGCTGCGCTGGCGCTGGCGCTCGTAGCGCTCACGGGCGCGCCGGGCCAGGCTCAGGGCCCGTTTCTCGCCGTGCTTGGCGATCGAGTACGAGGTGCGCCGGATACGGTTGCCCTCGCGCCAGGTGGCCTCGTAGACTTCGCGCCCGTCCTTGACGGTGCGGCGCACGCCGACGATGCCGGTGCTGGTTCGCGAGACGCCGATCACCTGGCGCTCGGTGCGTGGCTTGCCCAGCTCGCGCTCGGCCTGGTCGCGCCACTCCAGCGCCGCGCTCAGCGCCGCCAGCCGGTCGCCATACACCGAGTCGGAGAAGAATTTGCTGCGCCGTTGCTTGTTCCAGGTCACACGCACGAAATAGCCAAAGGTGCGCTTGGCCGGATGGTCGATCCGCGTGATACCCTTGTGCTTGGTGGTCTTCGGGCGCAGCCGTGGCGGCAGGCTACGCGTGTCGACGGCGGCGATGGTGCGCAGTGCATCCTCAGCCTCCGAGCGACTCGGGCTGGAACGCTCTGTGCGCAGGCTGGCGATCACCTCCTCGCCGATCTCCGGCGGTGGGGTGTAGCGCAACGCTGCCAGCGGGTCATCAGCGACCGAGGCTCCCGCGGCGCCATCGCCGTGAAGCGAGCACTGGTCAGGCGCGGTGTTGGGCACGGACAGATTGCGGTGCGACATCAGCGTCTGACTCCTCTTTGCACGTGGTTCGTCTAGTACTTGCACATCTCCTTTCTTTAGCATACCAGAATTCACGTACCATGGAGCCCAACAAGGGGAGGAATCTTGAAGATCTCAAGTATTTCGGCGCGCCGCCCTCCCTGGCGGCCAATCGGCCCCTTCCCGGCAGCCAACCCGCCCCTCCCCGGCGCCGCCATCCGCCACCACCGTGAGGGCGATCCCCACCGGGGCCCAGACATGCACGCGGTACCCCTCCAACCGCTGGCCTGCACGCTAGCACCGAAACGTCTTCACCTGAAAGGTCCCTGCCCGTGGGAGGGGTCAGCGGCTCAACGTGATGGCGGGAGGTAGAGAAACACGCCTTCGCTGCGCTACCGCCCGGGCGGAAAGACCGCTACCTCATCGCCAGCCTGGACGGGCGCGGCAAAGCCGCCGTGATAGCACACCTCCCGACCGTTGTGCAGAATCCGCCAACCCGGGCGCGTAACGTATGCCGGAACAACCTCCATCCAGAGTGCATCGCTCTTTTCGGCGCTGCGCCAGACACGTTCGAGAGCCTCGGCGCGGGCCTGGGGAAAGTAGTTGAACACTTTGCGCGCCACGTCGCCGACACAGGCGCCGGGCGCGACCATCACCAGAACCTCCTGCGTCCCGAGGAGCGGGCGCAGGCGCCCGAAGAGTGTGCAACGCACCGCCAGCACGCCGGTCCACAGTTCCTGAGCGGCGCGGTAGCCGAGGAGCATCTGATTGAGTTGCACGCTGAGATATTTGCTCCAGGCCGCCACAGCGTTACCGATCGCTTCCGCCGAAAGGTCCTCGTGCCCCAGGGTGTTGGCGAAGGCAGCCTGCACCAACCCGATCGAAGCGGTCACGTATTCGGGCGGGGTGTGAATGTGCCGGGTGCCGTGGCCCGCATGGGCCTTCCCGGCGTAGAAAAGGTACGCGGCAAACTCATCGCTGGTGTCCAGGCCGATCGTTCGAGCCAGCCAGAGGGTGAAAAAGCGTCGGCGCTCTTCCAGGTGCTTTTCATCAATGTGATGCTCCCAGCCGAGGATGGCGGCAGTCTCTGGGACGTGGGCCAGATGATCGTAGACGTCCACCACCAGCTGGTGAGCGTGTTTGAGCAGCGCCGCGCTCGTTCGCGCCGCCGCGGCCCGCTCGCGCGCGTTCCATCCCACAAAGCGGAGCAAACGGCGCCATGCTTCCTCCGGTTCGGGCATCAACTCGTGAAGTTCAAGCTCGGGCGTGGTCATCCCTGCACCTCCACTTCCAGGGCAGCCAACTCCGGGACAGGGGGCACGGGAAAAGCGGATCGCCCCGCGCCCCTTCAACCAGCGGTGTTCACATGCTCGACGGTATCAGCCTTCACGTTTCGATTGGCGCCTCGCCATGTTCTGGCTGCCGGCGCGCCTGGAGGGCGCTGGCAAGGGTAAGCAGCAGAAAGAGCATCATGGCCAGCGCATTGAGCATCCCGCCCCAGCGACGGAGGTCGAGGCGCAAGGTGAGATCGCCGGCAATGCGCAGGAGCAGCGACAGGTGAAGCGCCATGAGGGGCAGGTAGCTCCAGCGACGAAAGTTGAGGGGGATCTGCAACAGGGCAGGGATAATAATCGGTGCGTGGCCGAAGATCATAGCGAAGACGAAGCCGACGAACACGGCGTGCAGCAACGCGTCGTACACCGGCCCGGCATAGACGGCGCCCGCGTTCAGGGCGATCACCCCGGCGACCAGCAGCCAGACGCTTCCCGAGAGGATGCACACGGCGCTGAAGCGCGGCAGCCCCGGTCGCCGAATGGTACGCCGGGCGATATCGAAGGCCAGCAGCCAGAGGCCGAGGAAGATAAAGCCGGCGCCACTGAGCCGAACGCCCGCCGCGTAGGCGACCGTCGTCGCGCCGAGGCCCAGCAACAAGGTGACAACCCCAAGGACAAAGGACTGCAAAGCCCATGTCGGAAGCCGGCGCAGGCGTCCCAGTTCGAGCCGTTCGCCGAGGATCGTCAGGACGAGAAAGCCAGCCCACCAGAGGGACGCCACCGCCAGGGGCCAGCCTGCCAACCACAGCAGATTGCCAACGAGCCAGGCCGTCGCGCCCAGGGCCATGGTCACGACGAAACGGGCCGGCTGGCGCCTGATAAGCGCGGCGAACACCAGTAGCAGGCCCAGGCTGCCGGCAGTGATCAGCAGGGCGCCCAGGCTCACCGGTAGTCCCGCCAGCATCCCCGCCCCACCCGCCAGGGTGAGCAGCGGTCCGCTAAAGGCCCAGGGACGCCCCAGGGCCACGGCCCGTTCCAGGCCGATCACCGTCCCCAGCATCCCGCAGACGAAGAGCGGGCCGTGCAGGGCCGCCATGCCAGACCAGGGTGCAGGTAGCGCCCAGCCCATCCGCAGCAACCCGCCCCAGAGGGCGCTGAGCAACAGCCCCAGTACGCCTGCTGCCAGAACTGCACGGACCAGCAGGGCGCGCCGGCTGAGCGATGAGGCTACCAGTGCGGTCAACGGAACCTCCGGGTACGTTGGCGGCGCGAGTTTTTACAAGGGGGCTTTGTGCCTGCCTGCTTCCCAGCAATCGCGGTAGCGAGGGTTTCAGAAGGATAGCTTATAGATGCTTAGTACTACAACGAGGGTTGTCATTCCGAGCCCTTCGCGGAGTGTACCCTGAGCGAAGCGAAGGGCTCAGGGTGAACTCCGCCGAAGGGCTCAGGGGAACCTCCGCGAGGAATCCCGGCGGTGATGCCGGACCGAGACCCTTCGCTCCGGCTACGCCTCCGCTCAGGGTGACAGGCGGACGGCGTACTGATGCGGCAGAAGGCCAACCTTCGTTGTAGTATTAGTTTACCCCACTTTGATGGCAGCATCTATGACATTTGTCACATACATCCGTTGGGGCAGCCAGCCATGGCCGCCCCCTACCGGCGCACTAACTCGTTCCACTGTAGTCCGATCCCTCGGTCACGCGCAGGAAGATCTCCTCAAGGTCGCTTGCCTGGCCGGCAAAGTGGGTCACCGGGATGCCGGCAGCCATTAGCCGGGCCAGCAATCCGCTGACCGCCCGGTCGTCGCCGTCGAAGTCGATCTGCATGTGCGGCGGCTGGTCCTCGGGGAGCACGCGGACCGCGAGCACGTGGGGCTGCCCGCGCACTAGCGCGGCGGCCTGCTCCAGCGCCGCCACCCCCAACTCAGCCTCAGCCAGCACCTGCACCTCGAAGATCCGGTGGGGCTGGAGCTCGCGCATGATTGTGTCGACATCGCCGGAGGCGAGCAGGTTGCCCCGCTCAATGATCCCGATATGCGTACACATCTCGGCCAGTTCGGTGAGGATGTGCGAGCTGATCATGATCGTCTTGCCCATGGCCCGCAACTCTTTGAGCAACTCACGTAGCTCGACCCGCGCCCGTGGGTCGAGACCGCTGGCCGGCTCGTCGAGGATGAGCAGGGCCGGGTCGTGGAGCATGGTGCGGGCCAGGCTCAGTCGCTGCTTCATACCACGGGAGAGGCCCATCACCTCGGCCTCTTTCTTGTGGCTCAGGTCCACCAGGGCCAGCAGGTCGTCGATCAGGCGCGGGCGCCGTGCCGGCGCAATGTCGTACGCGGCGGCGAAGAACTCCAGGTACTCCGCCGCCTTCATGTTGTCGTAGACGCCGAAGAAGTCCGGCATGAAGCCAACGGCGCGCCGCACCGCAGCCCGGTCGCGCAGCACCGAGTAGCCCGCCACCCACGCCTCGCCATCGCTCGGCAGCAGCAACGTGGTCAGGATGCGCATCGTGGTGGTCTTGCCGGCGCCATTCGGCCCGATGAAGCCGTAGATCGCCCCCTGCGGGATGGCCAGGTTCAGCTGGTTCAAGGCCAGGGTGGCGCCGTAGCGCCTGGTCAGGCCCCTGGTCTCGACGATGGCGGCCACGGACGTTCCGCTAGCGGTTGAGCCGGATGACATAGAGCGTCTCGCCGATCTGCTCGATCGGCTTGCCGTCAACGCTGGCCTCGAGGGTCGGCGCTGCGGCCCAGCCGATCAGGTAGAGTCCCGCGGGGTCGGGGTGGCCCTGCCCGCCCTGGAAGGTCGGCCCGCCGACACTGAAGCGGTCGTAGCCGAAAAGGGCGTAGAGCACCTGGTTGCGATTGAAGGTGCCGTCATCGCTGAGCAGCATCTGGTTGGGGAAGTTGATCTGGGTCGTCAGCAGGTCCACCGCTGCACTGCCGCCCGGCTGCAGGTCGCCGATCATGGTCGCAGCCGCGCCGGCGACGATCTGCACATCACGCAGCGCGGGCCCATCGACCAGGGTCACCTCGCCGCGCACGTGGTCGCCGTCGCGGAGCAACTCGCTCGCCAGCGTGGGCACGTTGTCCACCGCCTGCTCCACGATCAGCGTGCGCAGCGCCGAGACGTCGACCAGCAGGTCGCGCATGCCGGTCGTTGTCCCGTCGCTGGTCACCGGCACCGGGCGGAACTGGAAGCCCTCCAGCGTCCCGGGTGTGACCAGGCTGTCCGCGGCGAAGTCGAGTTGGTAGCTGCGTCGCTGGGGCGAGAAGAGCCCGACGAAGGCGGTCGCCTGCCCGCGCGACGTTTCGGCGAAGCCCTGTACGATGCTGAGCTGCAGGACCTGGGGGCGCGTGCCGCGCAGCACAACGCTGGCGCCATAGGCCAGCGCGAGGAAGGCAACGACGATCAGTGGCGTGGTCACCCAGGCCAGTTCGATGCGCCGGAGCCGGCGCAGCACGAGGAAGTTCGCCGGGCCGACCACCGCGATGTAGGCCAGCATCAGCAGCATGAGCACGCCGGTGGAAGGCAGGCGGAGCGCGTCGAACTGGACCGTATCGCGCAGCAGATTCTCGCTGCGCCAGCGGAAGCTGAAGCCGATGGCGGCCCGCGGCGCCTGGCGCATAACCTGCTCCCAGAGGCTGGCTTCGCCGGCCCAGGCGCGCAACGCCGCCAAATCGAAGGCGGCGAAGATCACCTCGCCGGCCCCCTCGCTGCGCGCGGTGAGCAGCCCGGCCTGGTCGAGCGCGCGCGCCGCCACGCGTGGCGTCACGGCGCTAG
>DAOUBZ010000385.1:0-14196 GCA_034432515.1 Chloroflexaceae bacterium
TTTCCAATGCGGCCTAGCAAAAACTCTACCCTTGAAAGTGGTAGGGGAGGGGGTAGGGGGGTGGGGTATGTGGGGCCTGGGGGCGCAACTCCCCAAAAACCTACCCCTGGTAGCACCCCACTGTGGGAGGTGGACGTTGCATGATACTGCTGGCGAATGATCGCGGCGCCCCGCGCGCCGGGCGGCTCAAGCCGCCGGCTAGCATTGCGAAGCCCGCTCCGCGGGCTCGCGTGGCCTGAGCAGGGCATTCCCAGCGGTATCGTCGCACAAGCCCTGGCGCCTACGGACCGCTGGAGGCGGCGCAAGGCGGTATAATGTACGTAAGCTGACTGGAGGGAAAGGGCCAGCCATGACCATCCCGATCGTCGACGACCTGACGGTTGCCCGGGCCACGGTGCTCCGCCGTGCCCCGCTCGACGAAGACGCCGCCACCACAGAGGCGGTCGCCGCGATCATCGCTGCGGTGCGCGCCGATGGCGACGCGGCGCTGCGCGCGCTGAGCGCCCGCTTCGATGGGGTGGCGCCGGCGCTGCTGGAGGTGCCGCGCGCCCAGTGGCAGGCCGCGGTCGATGCCCTGCCCACCGATTTGCGCCAGGCCCTTGAGCTGGCGGTGGCCGAGCTCCAGCGCTTCCACGAGCGCCAGGCCCGCAACTCGTGGGTCGATTTCAGCGTCGAAGGAGCGCGGGGCCAGCTGGTGGTTCCGCTGGAGCGCGTGGGGGTCTATGTCCCCGGGGGGGCGGCGCCGCTGCCCTCGTCGCTGATCCACGCCGCCGTTCCCGCCCGGGTGGCGGGGGTACGCGAGATCATCGTCTGCTCGCCGCCGCAACGTGACAGCGGGGCGCCCGCCGCGGTGGTGCTGGCGGCGGCGCAGCTTGCCGGGGTGGATCGGGTGTTCGCTGTCGGGGGGGCGCAGGCGATCGCCGCGATGGCCTATGGCACCGCGAGCGTACCGCGGGTCGATAAGATCGCCGGGCCGGGCAACCGCTTTGTCATCCAGGCCAAGCGCCTGGTGTATGGCGCCGTTGGCATCGAGAGCCTGCCGGGGCCAACTGAGACGCTGGTGATCGCCGACGCCGCGGCCGAGCCGCGCTACGTGGCCGCCGACCTGCTGGCCCAGGCCGAGCACGTGGAGGCCAGCGCCATCCTACTCACCGACTCGCCACCGCTGGCCCGGGCGGTGCAGGCCGAGGTGGGCCGCCAGCTGGAGGCACTGCCGGAGACGAGCGCGCGCGCCGCCGCCGATGCGGTAAGCCGCCGCGGGGCGATCGTGCTCGTGCCGGACCTGGAGGCCGCCTTCGCGCTGGCGAATGAGTATGGCCCTGAGCACCTCTGCCTGCTGCTGGCCGATCCGTGGGCGTATGTGGGCAAGGTGCGTAACGCCGGTGGCGTCTTTCTTGGTGAACAGTCGTTCGAGGTGCTCGGCGATTACTGTGCCGGCCCCTCGCATATCATGCCCACGGAGGGCACGGCGCGCTACGCCTCGCCAGTCAACGTCGATGACTTTCGCAAGGTTATCTCGCTCGTGGGGCTCAACCAGGCCGCACTGGCGCGGATCGGTCCCGCGGCCCGCCGGATCGCCGAGGCCGAGGGGCTCTTTGCCCACGCCGCGGCCATCCAGGCCCGCCTCGCGCACGAGGGGTAGCCGCCGGCGCGCCGTCACAGTTTGGCGTCCGAGCCTGGTTGCCGGATTGCGCTCGTTGGGCATTGGCGCAGCCAGTGCTGCGGCCTTGCGGGGCGGGGGTCGACCCATCATAGCTGCCCGGATGCTGTCGTAGGTTTAGCAATCGAAAGGTGTTATCGAATGTCCAGCTTTCTGGTGACGTTTATCAGCCTGCTCTTCAATGTGTTGCTGTTTGCCATTCTCGGGCGGGTGCTGATCTCCTGGATTGACCCGATGGGCAACATGCGGGTGACCCAGATCCTGCGCGAGATCACCGAGCCCATCCTGGCCCCGATCCGCAGTGTACTGCCCTCGATCGGGATGATTGACCTCTCGCCGCTGGTTGCCATCCTGCTCATCCAGCTGCTGCAGAGCCTGGTCCTCGGCGCGATTCGTTGAGGCGACGGGATGCCGGGATGCCGCGAGACGGCGAGGAGGCGATGACACGAGGCGGCGAGGAGGCGATGACACGAGGAGATGACGATCAGCGCAACAGCGCGTCGTCGCGTCAGCGCGTCAGCGCGTCAGCGCAGCCCCGGGCCGACCGCTTCCTGCTGCTGGTGGTGTTTCTCGCCGGGGTCGGTACGCTCGGCATCGAGATGGTGATGCCGCGCCTGCTGGCGCCGTTCTTCGGCACGTCGCAGCCGATCTGGGCCGTGGTGATCGGCATGACCCTGAGCTACCTGGCCGTGGGTTACTGGCTGGGCGGGCGGCTGGCCGACCGGCGCCCGGAGGCGCGGCTGCTCTTCTGGCTGATCGCCTGGGCCGGGCTGCTGACCGCGCTCATCCCGCTGGTTGCGCGGCCCCTGCTGCAACTGGCCCAGCTCTCATTGCGCGGCGTGGCCGCCGGGGGCTTCCTCGGCGCGCTGGTCGGGGTGATCCTGCTCTTCGCTGCGCCGGTGATCCTTATGGCCACGGTCGGCCCCTTTGCCGTGCGGCTCCAGCTGCACCAGGCCGAGCGCGGGGTGGCCGTGGCCGGGCGCGCCGCCGGCACGATCTCCGCCCTCTCCACCGTCGGCTCGATCGTTGGCACCTTCCTCACCGTGCTGGTGCTCATCCCGCTGATTGGCACCAGCGCGACGATCTTCCTCTTCGCCGGCTTCCTGGTTGCCCTTAGCCTGATCGGGTTGCGCGACTGGCGGGCCGGGCTGATGCTCGTCGGGGTGGCCGGGCTGGCCCTGGCCCACTATGCCGCCGCGCCAACGATCAAGAGCGCCGATTGCCGCGGTTGTACGCTGCTCGCCGAGCGCGAGTCCAGCCATAACTACATCCAGGTGGCCGACCAGCAGGTAGTCTATAGCTCCGGCACGGTCGATCCGCGGCGCGTGCTCATTCTCAACGAGGGTCAGGCCATCCATTCGATCTACCGGCTCAAGTATCGCCAGACGGGCGATCCGCTCGACCTGCTGACCGACGGCGGGCCGTGGGATTATTTCGCAGTCGCCCCCTATCTCTACGCCGGTATGCAGCCTGAGCAGGTGCGCAGCCTGGCGCTGCTCGGCTCGGCGGCCGGCAGCATCCCTAAGCAGTTCCTGGCTATCTATGGGCCGCAAACGCTGATCGACGCGGTTGAGATCGATCCGGCGATCATCGAGTTGGGCCGCCGCTACTTCGATATGGAGGACGAGGACCCGGCCTATCCCGGCTATACCACCTATGCCCAGGATGCCCGCGCCTGGCTGGCCAGCAGCGAGCGCCGCTACGACGTGATCGGTATGGACGCCTACCACCAGCCTTACATCCCCTTCCACCTGACCACGGTCGAGTTCTTCCAGGAGGTGCGGGCCCGGCTCAACCCGCAGGGCGTGGCGGTGGTCAATGCCGGGCGCCCGGCCAGCGGCGACGACCGGCTGGTCAATGCGCTGGCCTCGACCATGCTCGCGGTCTTCCCCGAGGTCTATGTCATCGATACCCGCTTCTCGAATGCGATCCTCGTGGGGCTGAATAGCCCGGCGGGCGATGGGGCGGCGAACTTCATCGCCAACGCGGCGGCCATGGCCCACCACGCTGAGGCCGAGCCTCGCTACCGCGCGCTCCAGCTGGTGATGTACTGGGCGCTCAACGAGGGGCGATTCGGGCCGGTGCGCCAGTTCACCGCCGACCAGGCGCGCTACACCCCCTTCAGCGACGACCGGGCGCCGGTCGAGCAGCTGATCGATGGGCTCATCTTCAACGAGGCCGTCAGGCCACGAGGAAATTGACAAGCTCCGCCCATCTATGCTACTGTTATATTGAAAGTATGCGATGAACCAGCAGCCCGGATCGTTACCGGGACACGCTACGGAGGCCTGGGGCACAATGACCGGTCGGTGGCACTCAGCAAACCTGCGCCTGCACAGCGCCGAATGGAGCGGCGCTGCCCTGCAGGGCTATGCCGTGCGCCTCGATGACCGCTGTGGCGGCATCGGGGGCACTGCGGTGCTGAGGGCGATCCGTGCGGTCTCCTCTGCCAGCAGGGCCAGGGGCCTGACGCTCTAGCCGGGGGCCAACCCTATCCCCCGTGCGAAGAGCCCTTGTACACGTACAACGGTTCTTTGAAGGGGGTGGGTGCCTTGGGACAGCGCGTCCTCGTTCTCAATGCCAGCTACGAGCCGCTCCAGCTGATTTCGGTCCGGCGTGCCGTCGTCCTGCTGCTGCAGGAGAAGGCCGAGTTGATCGAGGCTGCTGAGCAGCAACTCCGCGCGCGGGCGATCAGCTTCGATGTGCCGCTCGTGATCCGCCTGGTTCGCTATATCCGCATCCCGCGGCGGCTCAAGTTGCCCTGCTCGCGCCGCGGGGTCTTCGCGCGCGACCGTGAGACGTGCCAGTACTGTGGCACGCAGCCCGGCCGCACCCAGCTGACCATGGACCACGTCGTCCCGCGCTCGCAGGGCGGCGCGACGACCTGGGACAATGTGGTCACGGCTTGCCGCGATTGCAACCACCGCAAGGGTGGGCGCACCCCGGAGCAGGCCAACATGCAGCTGCTGACGACGCCGCGCCAGCCGCAGTATGTGGCCTTTGCCCTGCTCGGCGAGATCGAGCGCCACGATGTCTGGCGCAAGTATGCCTTCGGCTAAGGGGCGCCTGGGCCACTTTGGTGAACTGGCCGCGGCGGTGTACCTGCAGCGCAGTGGCTACACGCTGATCGCCCGCAACTGGCGCTGTCCTGGCGGTGAGATCGACCTGGTTGCCCGCCGTGGCGACCAGGTCGTTTTTGTCGAGGTGCGCACCCGGCGGGTCCGCGGGCCGCAGGCAGCGCTCCCCGAGGCGTCGGTTGGCGCCGCCAAGGCGCAGCGGCTGGCCAATCTGGCCCATGCCTACCTGGCTGAGGCGGCGCTGCCCGCTGAGGCGCCCTGGCGCATCGATGTGATCGCGGTCGAGGTGGACGGTGCGGGCCGCGTGGTGCGCCTGGCGCATATCGAGCACGCGGTGGAGGCGTAGGGGCCAGGAGGAGGTGCAAGCGTGAGCCAGATCGACCCGGCCCGTCGCGTTGCGGAGCTGCGCGCCGCCATTGAGGAGGCGAATTACCACTACTATGTGCTTGACCAGCCGCAGATCAGCGATGCCGCCTACGATGCGCTGATGCGCGAGTTGCAGGCCCTGGAGGCGGCGCACCCCGAGCTGATCACCCCCGAGTCGCCGACCCGGCGGGTCAGTGGCCAGCCCGCCAGCCAGTTTGCCAGGGTGCGCCATCCCCAGCCGATGCTCTCGCTTGGCAATGCGATGGACGAGGCCGCGCTCCGCGAGTGGCGTGAGAGCCGCGTGCTCAAGCTGCTCGGCCGGGACGCGCCGATCAGCTATGTCGTCGAGCCGAAGATCGATGGGCTCGCGGTCGCGCTCACCTACCGCGCCGGCCTCCTCGTCCAGGGTGCAACCCGCGGCGATGGTGAGGTGGGCGAGGACGTCACGGCCAATCTGCGGACGGTGCGGGGTATTCCGCTGCGCCTGCGCAGCCCGGCCGGCATCGGCCTGCCGCTCGCCACGCTGATCGAGGTGCGCGGCGAGGTCTACATGCGGCGCGCCGACTTCGAGGCGCTCAACGCGCGCCTGGCCGCCAGTGGCGAGAAAACCTTCGCCAACCCGCGCAACTCCGCCGCCGGCTCGTTGCGCCAGAAGGACCCGGCGCTCACCGCCTCGCGCCCGTTGCGCTTCTTCGCCTACGGGGTCGGCCCCTTCGAAGGGGTTGCGCTCAGCGGCCAGTGGCAGACACTGCAGTACCTGCGCGCGCTCGGCTTCCCGGTCAATGCCGACGCCCGCCACTTCGACGACTTCGAGGAGCTTATCGCCTACTGCCGCGCCTGGATGGACCGCCGCGAGCGGCTGCCCTACGAGGCCGACGGGCTGGTGATCAAGGTGGACTCCTTCGCCCAGCAGCGTGAGTTGGGTGCCGTGCAGCGCGATCCCCGCTGGGCGATTGCCTTCAAGTTTCCGGCGCGCGAGGCGGTGACCCGGCTCCTCAACATCGCGGTCAATGTGGGCCGCACCGGGGTGATCACGCCCAATGCCGAGCTCGAACCGGTGGTGATTGGCGGTGTTACGGTGCGCAACGCCAGTCTGCACAATGCCGACTATATCGCCGAGCGCGACATCCGTATCGGCGACTATGTGACCGTGCAGCGGGCCGGCGACGTGATCCCCTACGTGGTTGGTCCGCTACTGGAGTTGCGCACCGGCGCCGAGCAGCCCTGGGTCTTCCCCGAGCGCTGTCCCGCCTGCGGCACGCCGCTGGAGCGCCAGGAGGGCGAGGTGGCCTGGCGCTGCCCGAACTTCGGCATCTGCCCGGCCCAGCTGGTCCGCCGTGTTGAGCATTTTGTCAGCCGGGGGGCGATGGATATCGTCGGCATCGGCGAGCGCCAGGCCGAGCAGTTCGTCAGCATGGGCTGGCTCCAGGATGTCGCCGACCTCTACCAGCTGACGCCCGACCACTTTGCGGGGGTGGAGGGCTACGGCCCGAAGCGGGTAGCCAACCTGCTGCACGCGATCGATCGCTCGCGGCGCCGCCCGCTCGAGCGACTGATCGTCGGGCTGGGCATCCGCTATGTTGGCAGCGTGGCCGCCGCCGCCCTGGCCAGCCACTTCGGCAGCCTCGACGCGATTATGGCGGCCAGCGAGGCGGAGTTGCAGGCAGTGGAAGGCATCGGGCCGGTGGTGGCCGCCAGTGTGGTGGACTTCTTCAGCCGCGAGGAGAATCGCCGCCTGGTCGAGAAGCTGCGGGCCGCCGGGCTGCGCCTGAGCGGCGCTGCGCCACGGGCGCAGGCCAGCACTGGCCTGGCCGGCAAGAGCTTCGTGCTTACCGGCACGCTGCCCTCGATGACCCGCGAGCAGGCGGCCGAACTGATCAAGGCCCACGGCGGCAAGGTGAGCGAGAGTGTGAGCAAGAGGACCAGCTATGTGGTGGCGGGGGCCAGCGCCGGAAGCAAGCTGGCCAGGGCCGAGCAACTCGGCGTCCCGGTGCTTGACGAGGCTGGCCTGCTGGCCCTGATCGGCGCCGATGGCGCTGCTACCGATGAGGCAGCCGCCGCCGAGCCCCAGGTGGATCCCGCACCTGCAGGGCAGTTGAGTCTTGACCTCTGATCACCAAAACGCTGCGGGCAGGCGCCGGGTCTGCCTCCCCTGGCGGTGGATCGCCCAGGTGGGGCACACCTCGCGCCTGCCCGCAGTCTCGTGGCAATGACTAGCGCGTGTCCGTGCCGCGCCGCCTGTCACTGCCTGCCTGGCCGTTACGGCTGACGCTCGCCTTCGCGGTAGAGCTGCCAGGCCTCCTCATCACGCGCCGGGGCGGGGATGATTGCCTCGCGCTCACCTTCGCGATAGGTCTGCCATGCCTCCTCGTCGCGGGTTACGGCGGGGATGCTCGCCATACGCTCACCTGTGCGATAGGTCTGCCAGGCCGCTTCGTCACGCACCACGGCGGCGGGGATCGCCGCCTCACGCTCGCCGGTCCGATACTCCTGCCAGGCCGCCTCGTTGCGCGCCGTGGCCGGGACGGTTGCCGTGCGCTCGCCCGCGCGGTAGAGCTGCCAGGCCGCCTCGTCACGCGTCACGACGGCCGGGATGGGTACCGTACGCTCGCCGGCGCGCTGCTGGCGCAGGGCCTCCTCGACGCTCATCGTCGTCGGCAGCACCGGTGCCCGCTCGCCTGCGCGATACTCCTGCCAGGCCGCCTCGTTCCGCACCACGGCGGCCGGGATGGGTACCGTACGCTCGCCGGCGCGATACGCCTGCCAGGCCGCTTCGTCACGGATGCTCACCACGGCCGGCGGAGCCGCCGGTGTAGCCGCTGGCGCCGCAGGTCGCAGCATGATCGTGACGGCGATCACCCCGATCGTGATCAGGGCTACAAAGAACAGGACCAGTAGCACCTGGTCGCGGATCGGGTGCGGGGACACCATCCGTGGGGATGGGGTAAGATAGTGGCCATGGGCACTCATCGTTGACCTCCTTCCCAAACCCTGGAGTCAGGAGAGACACTGACTCAGTTTCTATTACAGCACCTGCGCCGTCGCGGGGGTCCCAGTTTGTAGGACAAAGTTATGGACAGCCGGCGTGCCACGGATCATGCACTGCCCAGCGAGGGCGCCTACTCGTTCGGCTACTTGCTGCGCCGGTTGCGCAAGCTGGCCGACCTGACCCAGGCCGAGCTCGGCCAGCGGGCCGGTTGCACAGCCAATACGATCCACAAGCTCGAGAGCGAGCTCCGTCGCCCGTCGCGTACGCTGGCCGAGCGGCTTGCCACGGCCCTGGCGCTCGGTGAGGACGACCGCACCAGCTTCATCGCGATCGCGCGGGGCGAGCTGCGGTCCGCGCGGCTGCAACTGCCGCCGCAGGCGGGCGAGTTGCTCGCGCCGCTCGTGCCGCCCCAGCGTGTGAAGCTTCCCTCCCCGCCGACCGCGCTCGTCGGGCGTGAGCAGGAACTGGCCCTGCTCGCCCGCCTGCTTGCCGACCCTGCCATCCGCCTGATCACGATCTGTGGCCTCGGCGGCATCGGCAAAACCCGCCTGGCGCTGGCTGCCGCCGAGCAGCAGCTTGCCATGGCACCGTCGCGTTTTGCCGATGGGATCTTCTTCGTCTCGCTTGCCGGGCTCAGTTCGACCACGCAACTCGTCTCGGCGCTTGCCGCCACGCTCGAGCTAACCATTGCCCGCGGGCCGCGCTCGCCGCGCCGCCAGGTGCTCGACTACCTGCGTCGCCGCGAGGTGTTGCTCATCCTCGACAACTACGACCACCTGGTCGACGAGGTGAGCCTGATCAACGAGTTGATCGCGGCGGCGCCCCGCCTCACGCTGCTGGTTACGAGCCGTGAGCGGCTGCAGCTACAGAGCGAGTACCTGGTGATGCTCGAAGGGCTGGCCGTGCCGCCCCGGGAACAGCGTGCCGACCTTGCCGGCTACGATGCCGTGCGGCTCTTCCTGCAGGCGGCGGCGCGCGCGCGCCCGGGGTACGCGCCGACGAGCACGGAACTGGCCAGCATCGCAGCGATCTGCCGCCTGGTGGAGGGTCTGCCGCTAGCGATCGAGCTGGCCGCGGCCTGGAGCAGCCTGCTGACGCCCGCCGCCATCCTGGCCGAGCTCCAGCAGGGCCTCAGCCTGCTGCATAGCGAGCTGCGCGACGTGCCCGAACGGCAGCGGAGCATCGAGGCGGTCTGCGCGGCGGCCTGGCAGCGCCTGTCTCCCGCCGATCGCGAGGGGCTCGAACGGCTGAGCGTCTTCCGCGGCGGCTTCACGGCGGCGGCGGCGCGCGCGGTGGCCGAGGTCGATCTGCCCGGGCTGGCCCGGCTGGTGGGCCACGCCCTGCTGCGCCACGACGCCGGGCGCAGCCGTTATGGCCTCCACGAACTGCTGCGCCAGTACGCCGCCGCGCGGCTGGCCGCCGACCCGCCGCGCGCAGCACTGACCCGCCAGCGCCACGCGACCTACTACCTTGAGCTGCTCGCCAGCCGCGTTGCCGAGTTCCAGCAGGCTGAGCAGCTGGCGGCGGTGGCGGCGCTCAGCAGCGAGGACCAGAACCTGCACGTGGCGTGGCGCCAGGCGCTGCACGACAATGCCACCGCACTGATTGCGCGGGCCGCCGATGCGCTCGGCTACTACTACACGTGGCAGGGCTATCTGCACGAGGGTGCCGAAGCCTTCGCCGCTGCGGCAGCGCTTGCCGAACAGTGGGAGGCTGCGCCGGAGCAGCAACGGCTGCGCGCGAGGATCCTCGCCTGGCATGCCGCGTTTCGCCAGCACGAGGGCCAGGGCGCGGCGGCGCTGGCCGAGCTGGAGCAGAGCCTCGCCATCCTTGCGCAGGCGGAACGCGCTGGTGCCGTGGTGAACGACGAGCGCGCCTTTGCGCTCTGGCAACTGGCCCGCCTGCGCGCCGGGCACGGCGATGGCGCGGCGATCACGCTGCTCCAGCAGGCGGCCGCGCTCTACCGGGCGTCAGGCCAGAGCTGGGAGCTCAGTGCCGTCCTGGCCGACCTGGGTGACCAGCTGCGCAGTGAGGGGCGGCAGGCCGAGGCTGCGCAGGCCTTGCAGGAGGCCCAGGCCCGCTGCGAGCAGGCCGGCGATCGGCACGGTCTGGCCCGCATCCTCCTGCTGCTCAGCCAGCTCTGCTTCGAGACCGGCCAGCTGGAGGAGGGCGAGGCCTACGCCTGGCGCAGCTACACGCTGGCCCAGCAGCTCGGCGACCGCCCGGATCTGGCCGTGACCCTCGGCTGGCTCGGGGTCGTGCTGATGCACCTGGGCCGCAGTGGCGAGGCGCTGAACTACCTGACGGCGAGCCTGGCGCTCGCAAAGGATCTGGGCGACCTGGCGTTGGTGGCGCTGGCCCGTTGCCGGCTGGCGCTCGGGCTGCTGCACCGGGGCGCGTTCGCCGAGAGTCTGCGCCAGGCTCGCCGCGCGGTCGAGGCCGGTCCCCAGGCGGGTGAGGCGATCCACGTCCAGGCGCTGCTGGCCCTGGCCCTGGTGCAGCTGGCGACCAGCGAGCCGGCAGCCGCCGACGCGACGCTGGCGGCAGGTGTTGCCCTGTGTCGCGACCACGGCCTGGTGGCGGCGCTGGGCCTGTTGCTGGCCGCGCAGAGTGGCGTGGCCCTGGCCCTGGGCGACCAGCAGCGCGCGCTGGGCTGCGCGCTTGAGTCGCTGCGCATCACGCAGGAGCGCCAGAGCCGGCTGACCCTGGCGCTCCTGCTGGTGAACTGTACGAGCCTGCTGCTTGCCCTGGGCAGGCCCGATCGCGCCGCCGAGCTCTACGCCCTGGACAGCGCGGGCCCGTTCTGGGGCGACTCGCAGCTGATCATGCCCGTGCGCGCCAGGGCGCTGGCCGCGCTGGAGGCCGCGCTCACACCGGCGGCGCTGCAGGTGGCGCTGGAGCGGGGGCGCGCGGGCGAGCTCCAGGCAACGGCCCGCAGCTTGCTGGACGAGCTTGCCGCGCTTGCGCCCGAGGCTAGCCCAGCCGATCCATCCGGCTGATCCACGCCCCGGGGTTGCGGATCTCGTCCATGGTCGGCAGATGCTCGGCCCGCTCCCAGACCCGGGCGGCGAAGGCCACGCCACGGGCCTGTGTGACCGCGTTGACGAACGCCTCGCCCTGCTGATACTGGGCCAGCTTCAGGTCCATCCCGGTGATGCGGTTCAGCAGCAGCTCGAACGGCGTCTTGTTCGCCTGGCGCTGGGCCACTCGCTGTTCGATCTGCTCGAAGCTGGGCAGCAACTGGCGGCCCACCGCGTTCATCACGTGGTTGCCGTAGCCTTCAACGATTGACATAAGCGCCTGCAGCTGCTCGAAGATGCGGCGCTGTTCGGGGGTGAGCATCAGCTCGATCCAGTGCTGGCCGCTAGACCAGTTCTGGGCGAAGCGCAACAAGATCTGCGGCAGGCCGCTGCCGAAGCTCTCCAGTTGCAGGCTGAGCTGGTCGAAATACTGCTGCAACAGATCGCGGAAGTGCTGGCGCACCCACGGGTAGGCCTCGAACTCGAAGGCGTGTGTCGCCTCGTGGAGCGCGATCCAGAGGCGGAAATCCTCGTCGTTGAGGCCGAGCTGGCTCTGCACACGGCCAATGTTGGGCTCGACGAAGTACAGCGCGCCGCGCGCACCCGGGTCGGGCGAAAGCAGGCTCAAGTCGTACTGGCCGAGCACACGGCGGGCCAGGTAGCCCAGCAGCAGGCCGACCTGGGTGCCGAGCAGCTTGCCATTCAGCTCACCGATCAGCGCCGCCGTGATGCCACGGCCGCCGCCATTGCGCTCGTACAGATCCTCGATGGGCGCGAACAGCTGCTCGAACGAGGTGAAGTTGGCCTCCAGCCACTCCCGGCGGTCGTGCACGAAGACCCGGCTGATCGGCGCGGGCAGCTGCACGCCGAGGTAGGCAGCGATCAGCGGCTCGCTCTGTTTGACCAGGCGCAGATACTGCTCGCGGCGGTAGGCCCGGTCGCCCACCGGGGCCTGCTCCCATTGCGATACGCGGAGCGCCGCGCTGCGGGCCTGCTCCCAGTCGATCAGCCGTGGGGGGCGATAGCTCTCGCTGCGGGTGCGACTCTCGATATAGTGGCGCGCGGCGGCTCCCGCTACGACCCCCAGAATGAGGATGGTGCCAAGCCGGCGCAGGTCGTTGCCTGGTGTAGCCACGGAGGCGTCCTTTCGCTAGTGAGATCCATAATAGAGGGAGTGTAGCACGCTGCACCGGCGTTTGTCCAATTATTTGACAGTCAGGGGGCCGCGTGCTATACTGCCCGTCGTGCGCGTGGGGGTGTAGCTCAGCTGGGAGAGCGCGACAATCGCACTGTCGAGGTCAGGAGTTCGAGCCTCCTCACCTCCACCACTCCACACGGGGCCATAGCTCAGCTGGGAGAGCGCAACACTGGCAGTGTTGAGGTCAGCGGTTCGAGCCCGCTTGGCTCCACCAGAACAGAGGCCGTCGCTGTAGCAAGCGGCGGCCTTTCGTTGTAGGCCAAACGGTGGTATTCTGCAGTCTAGGGTCGACCCCGTGGGCTACAGGCTTCCTGGGAAGTGAAGGCTAGATTGTCGCTGCTTCTGCGCACCTCGCTCCGTTCCATGCTCCGCCACCCCTGGCAGATCGGCCTGTGCGTGCTGGGTGTGGCGCTCGGCGTGGCTGTGGTGGTGGCGATCGACCTGGCGAATGCTAGCGCCGGGCGCGCCTTCGCGCTCAGCACGCAGAGTGTCACCGGCCGGGCGACCCACCAGGTGGTCGGCGGCCCACGTGGTCTCGACGAGGCGCTCTATCGCCAGCTGCGCGTGGAGCTTGGCGTGCGCGCCGCCGCCCCGGTGGTGACCGGCTACGTGCAGGCGCCCGCCCTGGAGGGGCAGACGCTGCAGGTCCTGGGCGTCGATGTGTTCGCCGAGGGGCCGTTCCGCTCCTACCTCGGCGGCGCCGAGGGGGCAGCGGCCACGGCGGACACGGAGCTGGACCTGGCGGCGCTGCTCGTCGAGCCAGGCACGGTGCTGCTGGCCGAGGCGCCGGCGCGCCGCGCCGGCCTGGCCCCCGGTGCCACCCTGGCGCTGCAGGTGGGCGCGCGCACCACACAGGTGCGCCTGGTGGGCCTGCTGCGGCCCTCCGACGACCTGAGCCGCCAGGCCCTGGACGGTTTGCTGATCACCGATATTGCCACCGCCCAGGAGTTGCTCGACACAGTGGGCCGCCTGAGCCGCATCGACCTGATCCTGCCCCCTGCTGCCGCTGGCGCGCCCAGTGCCAGCGAGGCGGCGATCCGCGCCATCCTGCCCCCCGGCGCCGAGCTGATCCCCGCGGCCGCCCGCTCCAATGCGCTCGAACAGATGACCCGCGCCTTTGAGCTGAACCTGACCGCGCTGAGCCTGCTCGCGCTGATCGTGGGCATGTTCCTGATCTACAACACCATGACCTTCAGCGTGGTGCAGCGGCGGGCCATGCTCGGCACCCTGCGCTGCGTCGGCGTCACCCGCGGGCAGATCGCCGGGCTGGTGCTGGCCGAGGCCGCATTGATCAGCCTGGTTGGCTCACTGCTCGGCCTCGGGCTGGGGCTGCTCCTCGGCCAGGGCCTGGTGCGCCTGGTCACGCGGACGATCAACGATCTCTACTTCGTCGTCACCGTGCGCGCGCTCAGCGTGGACCCGCTGGTGCTGCTCAAGGGCCTGTTGCTGGGCATCGGGGCCACGCTGTTCGCGGCGGCGGTGCCGGCCCTGGAGGCGACGCTCACCCCGCCGCGCACGGTGCTGCGCCGCTCCAGCGTGGAGGATCGCGCCCGCCGGCTGGTGCCGCGGCTGGCCCTCGGCGGAGCGACGCTGATCGCCGTGGGAGCGCTGCTGCTGCTCGTGCCCGGGGCGCCGCCAGGGGCGACGACCCTGCTGCCGCTGACCCTCGCCTTCGGCGCGCTCTTTGCGATCGTGATCGGCGCCGCGCTGATCAGCCCGGCGCTCACCGTCGCGCTGATGAGCCTGGCTCGCCCGGCGCTCGGCGCGACCTTTGGTCTGCTCGGGCGCATGGCCGCCCGCGACGTGGTGGCTGCGCTCTCGCGCACTGCCGTGGCCGTGGCCGCGCTCATGGTTGCCATCAGCGTCTCGATCGGCGTCGGGATCAT
>DAOUBZ010000386.1:0-7029 GCA_034432515.1 Chloroflexaceae bacterium
CGCAGGGCGAGCAGGTCGGCGTAGAGCAGCGCGGGGTAGCCGGGCTGGCCGTCGTCGGCAACCTCGAAGCCGGCCGGTAGCGAGTCGCCGAGGGCCAGGTAGACGTCGCCGGGGCCCACCGGCGCCGTCGCCGCGGGCCCGGCGGCCCGGGCGGGCATGTTCAGGAGCGGCAGGAGGGCGAGGAGCAGCAGCAGCACGGCGCGGGCGCTGCGGGCCATGGGGGTGCCTTTCTTCTACGTGCGAGAGCCGCCGCCGCTATTCTACCCCGCCCGGGGCCTGTTGCGCCCCCGCTGGCGTCGTGGTAAAATCGCCCGTCGAGGGCAGGTCGCATAGTCTGGTCTAGTGCGCGGCACTGGAAATGCCGTACAGCGGCAACGCTGTCGAGGGTTCGAATCCCTCCCTGCCCGCCACGTTCCCCTCGTACGGCCTTTCAGCAGCCCGTTGCGGATTGTAGCGCGAGGGCGCGATGCGGCGATGAGGCGGCGCCCATCGTGTTCTCGCCTCCTCGCCTCACCGCCTCCTCGCCTCACCGCCTCATCACCCCTCTATGCACCGAGCACTGCACACAGTGCGGCGCGTTCTGCGCGCAGGCGGGCCGCCAGGCCGTCCAGGGCTGTAAGCGCCGCCTGGTCGCCGGCGCGGGCGTGGCCGAGGGCCGTCTCCAGGTCGCAAGCCAGCGCCTCCAGGTGGGTGGCGGTCGCTACGAGCCGCTGCTGAAGGTTCGCGGCCTGAATGGCCAGCGCCACATGGCAGGCCACCAGTTCCAGCAAGTTGAGCTGGGCAGGGTTGAAGTGCCGGCTATGGGTCGTTGTCACCGTCAGCGCGCCCAGCGCTTGCGCGCCCCACAGCAGTGGCACGGCCATCGCGCAGCGGGTGGGAGCGTCACCGCGGCCGTGCTTGAGCCCGAGCCAGCGCCGGTCGGTGTCGGTCTCGTCGATGATCAGCGGCGCTCGCTCGCGGAGCACCATGCCGGCGAGGCCGTGCTCGGCCACCTCGCGGGCGCGCTCCAGCGACGCGGTGTGGCCGTTGCTCAGCGCAAGCAGCGGCTGCTCGGGGCGCTCGGGCGGCAGCAGCAGCACCGAGGCGCGCTCACCACCGACCATCGCCGGCACCTCTTTTGCAATCTCGAGCGCCAGGACCTGCGGATCACTGGCGCCGTGCACCACAGCGCGACCGAAGGCCAGCAGTTGCTCGAGCGTCGCCTCGTGGGCGCGGGCCGCGTGGGCGTACTGCTCGATCTGCCCCTGCAGCATCGTATGCTCCAGCGCCGCGCCGACCAGCTGACCCAGGGGTTGGAGCAGCGCCCGGTCGTCGGCGTCGAAGGGCCAGCTGCGGCGCGCTTCGATCCGCCCGATCACGCGCCGCCCGATCAGCACCGGCCCGCAGATTCGCTCCGGTTCGCTCGGCTCGAGCAGACTGCTGCCAGCCGGCACGACAATCTCAACGACCTCGGCCCGCAACCAGTCGCTCGCCAGGTCTTGCAGGACCGGCAGCGGGTCGGCCTGCCGCCCTGCAGTCAGGAATGCCCCACACCCGGCCAGCGCCTCGCGCAGCCGGGTAAGCTGGCCGGGTGTGGCAACCGGCATGCTGCGTGGGAAATCTGTGCTCACCGTTTCCTCACCTACCCCTGTGTGACTGTTCGCCGCAAATCGTCTCCGCTGTTAAGCATACACGATCGGTGTAGCAACGAAAACACCCGATAATCCTATTTCCGCAGTAGGACGCCTCGTAGATAAATGAAGTGTCATCTGTGTTGCCAACAGCGGCCGGCTGGCGCGTGATTGGCGTGCCATGGCGCTGGCCCGCGGCGGGGCGGTGCTTGCAGCAAGATGGCGTTTTGGCCGCGCCGCAATGAGGAGATTGTTATCCCTGCCCGGTGCAGCAGCAACCAGAAGCCCCCGCCTCCTGGGGGAAGCGGGGGCCAGCCTAGTGCAGCAGTGGGTGCGCTGCTCAGGCGCCAAGTGGTTCGGCCGGGCGCTTGCTCTCCATCTCGAGCACGCCACCGCGGTGGAAGACTAGCTGGCCGTTCTCGAGGTCGACCTCGATCGTGTCGCCTTCCTTGAACACGCCCCGCAGCAACTCGCGCGAGATCGGCGTCTCAAGCAGGCGCTGCACGGTGCGACGCAACGGGCGCGCGCCGAAGATCGGGTTGAAACCCTCGGTGACCAGGTACTCCTTGGCCGCATTGGTCAGCGTCAGCGCGATCTTCTGGTCACGCAGGCGCTCAACCAGTTCGCCGACCTGCAGATCGATGATCCGGGTCAGGTCCTGCATCGTGAGCGGGTGGAAGAGGATGATCTCATCGATGCGGTTCAGGAACTCCGGGCGGAAGGTCTGGCGCAAGGCCTCGTCCACTTTCTTACGCGCGTCCTTCAGGTCAATCTGCTTCGGGCCTTTGCCCCCGGCGGCGAAGCCGATGCCGCCACCCTGGAGGTACTCGGTGCCGGCATTGCTGGTCATGATGATCACGCAGTTACGGAAATCGACCGTGCGGCCCTGGCCATCGGTGAGGCGCCCATCATCGAGCACCTGCAGCAGGGCGTTGAAGACATCCGGGTGGGCCTTCTCGATCTCGTCGAAGAGCACCACCTGGTACGGTCGCCGGCGGATGCTCTCGGTGAGCTGGCCGCCCTCATCGTAACCAACATAGCCAGGCGGGGCGCCGATCAGCCGGGCCACGGTGTGGCGCTCCTGGAACTCGCTCATATCGACGCGCGTCATGGCCTCTTCGCTGTCGAACATGAACTCGGCCAGCGCCTTGGCCAGTTCGGTCTTGCCCACGCCAGTCGGCCCGACGAAGATGAAGCTGCCGATCGGCCGTCGCGGGTCGCGCAGGCCGCTTCGGGCGCGGCGAATCGCGTCGGAGAGCGCCACGATTGCCTCGTGCTGGCCGATCACCCGGTCGTGGAGCCGATCCTCCATATGGACCAGCTTCTCGCGCTCGGTCTCCAGCATCCGGCTGACGGGCACCCCGGTCCAGCTCGAGACGACCTGGGCGACGTCCTCGTCATCGACCACTTCATCGAGGTTGGCGGCCTTCAGCCACGCTTCCCGCTCGCTTTCGAATTCGGTCTGCAGGGCCAGGTAGCGTGCGCGGAGCAGCGCGGCCCGCTCGTAGTCGCGGCGGGCGCCGGCCTCCTCTTCTTCCTGCTGGAGTTTGCGCAGCTCGGCCTCTTTCTCCTTCAGGCCGGGCGGCATAGCAAAGATGTCGATGCGCAGCTTGGCGCTGGCCTCGTCGATCAGGTCGATCGCCTTGTCGGGCAGGAAGCGGTCGTTGATATAGCGGCTCGACAGGTGGACGGCTGCGGTCAACGCCTCATCGCTGATCGTGAGCTGGTGGTGATCCTCGTAGCGTTTGCGCAGGCCGCGCAACATCTCGACCGTGGTCTCGACATCGGGCTCTTCGACGAAGACCGGGCTGAAGCGGCGCTCGAGGGCAGCGTCCCTCTCGATATGCTTGCGGTACTCGTCGATTGTGGTTGCGCCCACCACCTGAATCTCGCCGCGGCTCAGCGCCGGCTTGAGCATATTGCTCGCGTCGATGCTGCCGGCTGCCGCGCCCGCACCTACCACAGTGTGCAGTTCGTCGATGAAGAGGATCACCTTGCCCTTGGCATTGCGCACCTCGTCCATCACCGCCTTGAGCCGCTCTTCAAACTCGCCGCGGAACTTCGAGCCCGCGACCATGCCTGCCAGGTCCAGGGCGAGCAGCTTGCGGTCGCGCAGGGTGGGCGGCACATCACCGGTTACCAGGCGCTGCGCCAGGCCCTCGGCGATCGCCGTTTTGCCCACGCCCGTCTCACCGACCAGGACCGGATTGTTCTTGGTGCGGCGCGAGAGGATGCGGATGACGCGGGTGATCTCGGTATCACGGCCGATCACCGGGTCCAGCTTACCTTCTTTGGCCAATTCGGTCAGGTCAGTGCTGTATTTCTCGAGGATTTCGTAGCGGCTCTCGGCGCCAGGGTCGTCCGAGCGCTGAGCGCCGCGGATCTCCATCAGCGCCTGGTAGACGCGCTCCTGGTCAACGTTGAAGCTATTCAAGATGCGCGCCGAGGCGCCCTCCCGCTCACCGCTCAGCGCAATGAGCAGGTGATCCACGCCCACATACTGGTCGCCAAGCCGGTTGGCCTCTTCCTCGGCCCGCTTGACCAGCCGCTGGGTACGCGGGGTAACATAGACCTGGTTGCCGAAGCCGTACTGGCCATAGACCTTGGGCGACTTCTCGAGCTCACGCTCGACGCGCTGGGAAATCAGTTCAGGATCAACATTCAAACGGGCAAGGGCACGGGTGGCCAGGCCATCACGCTGGCGCAACATCGCAAGAAAGACGTGCTCGACATCGAGCTGGGTATGGTGCTGCTCCTGCATGATCTCCTGAGCGGCCTGGAACGCGTCCTGCGCTTTCTCGGTAAAACGCTCAAGTCTCATAATGATCGTATCCTCGCTGCTGGTTCCGCTGCCGGCCCCTGATGGCGTCCGGGTAAGGCAACGGTGCCTGGCCCGCGCCGCGAGCAATTCCGCCCACAGCCGACACGCATAGCTAGTATAGCATACGCGCTTTTCCGCCGCTGGCGATGAGTGTAAGAGTTGTGCATGTGTCAGGGCGTGAGCAACGTCCCCGTTTGTCACCCTGCGCGCTATGAAGCTGTCTCGCTGCGCTCGACACGACAGGGGGGGCGCTGCCGCCCCGCGCCCTTCGGCGGAGTGTACCCTGAGCGAAGCGAAGGGCTCAGTACAATCCGTGAGGGGCCTGCGCTGGTGCCACTGTCGCCCCGAGCGCAGCGAGGGGCCTACGCTGGCATCACTGGCGCACAGCGCAGCGACGGGCCTGCGCTGCGCGCTATGAAGCTGTCTCGCTGCGCTCGACACGACAGGGGGGCGCTGCCGCAGCGCACTCGCTGGCGTACCAGCCCGCGGGCCACCTGGCACTCAGCTTGACACACGCTCAAGGACGTTGTTCAAGCCCTGCGCACGCCGACTCGCCGACTCGCCGTTGACGGGCGTGCGCCGGCTGTGGTACGATACGGTTTATCAAGTGAACAAAGCTCGGGGTGCCGGGAGAGCCCGGCTGAGATTGCGGCCCGACCAATGCCGCTGACCCGTAGAACCTGACCTGGGTCATACCAGCGTAGGGAAGCGCCAGCAGCCTGCAGCGGCCGCCGATCCTTACCCGGGTTGGCGGCCTTCTGGTGTTGCCCCAGGTCAGCGCAGCCGTTCTTGCGAAAGGAGCCTCTATGCGCCGGTTGATCGCCCTCTGCACGCTCGCGCTGCTGCTCGCCGCCTGTGGCCAACCCGGGGCCATGCGTCCCACCCCCCCGCCGATCATCACCCCTGCTGCCAGTATTGTCCCCGCCGGGCCCACGCCTGCCCCCACCGCACCCCTGGTGGTGATGACCCACGACAGTTTCAGTGTCAGCGAGGACGTCCTTGCTGCCTTCACCGCCGAGACAGGCATCAGCGTGGAGTTCCTCAAGGCCGGCGACGCGGGCACGGTTCTGAACCAGGCAATCCTGAGCAAGGATGCCCCGCTCGCTGATGTGCTCTTCGGCGTCGACAACACCTTTCTCAGCCGCGCGCTGGTCGCCGATCTCTTTGTCCCCTACGCCTCGCCCGCGCTCGCCGCTATCCCCGCCGAGCTCAAGCTCGATCCGAGCAACCGGCTACTGCCGGTCGACTATGGCTACGTGGTGATCAACTACGACAAAGCCGCGCTCGCGGCTGCCGGCCGCACCCCCCCCGCCAGCCTGGAG
This sequence comes from Chloroflexaceae bacterium, assembly GCA_034432515.1. Lineage (GTDB taxonomy): Bacteria > Chloroflexota > Chloroflexia > Chloroflexales > Chloroflexaceae > JACAEO01. The sequence goes on from DAOUBZ010000386.1 coordinate 5,754, forward strand.
GATCTGGCGCGACCCGAGTGGCGTGGCCAGCTGGTAGTGCAGAACCCGGCCACTTCTTCGCCCGGTCTCGCCTTCCTGCTGGCCACAATAGCCCACTTTGGCGAAGATGGCGGCTACACCTGGCAGGACTTCTGGCGCGACCTGCGGGCCAACGAGGTCTACGTCGCCCAGGGCTGGTCCGAGGCCTACTATACGCAGTTCAGTGGTAGCAGCGGCGCCGGGCCCTACCCGCTGGTGGTGAGCTATGCGACGAGCCCAGCCGCGGAGGTCTTCTTCAGCGAGGGCAAGCTGAGCGAGCCGCCCACCGGCAACCTGCTCGTGCCCGGCGGCAGTTTCCGCCAGGTGGAGTTCGTGGGCATTCTGCGCGGCACCCGTAACGAGGAAGCCGCCCGGCGCTTCGTCGACTTCATGCTCCAGCCCGCGTTCCAGGCCGACATCCCGCTGCAGATGTTCGTCTACCCGGCGAACCCGGCGGCCCCGCTCCCCGAGGTGTTCCAGCAGTTCGCCGAGGTGCCCACCGAGCCCGCCGCCCTCACCCCTGAGATGATCGAGCAGCGCCGCGAGCAGTGGATCGGCGAGTGGACGGAGATCGTGCTACGGTGAAGCTAGACGGGCGAGCGCGGAGCATCCCACCGCCGGGCGGCGGCGCATGGCCGGTTGTCGGCATCCGGCCAGCCATAGGGCGCGCGCTGCTCTACGCGCTGCCACTGGGCTTTCTCGCCATCTTCTTCTGCTATCCGCTGTTCGCCATCCTACGCCTGAGCTTCGCTGGCGGCCTGAGCGGGCTGCTGCAGGCGCTGAGCACCGGCTACTACTGGCGGGTCCTCGCCTTCACCACCGGGCAGGCTGCACTCTCGACGCTGCTCACCCTGGCCATTGGCCTGCCCGGCGCCTACGTCTTCGCCCGCTACGAGTTCCCGGGCAAGGCGCTGCTGCGCGCGATGGCCGGTGTGCCCTTTGTGATGCCGACCGTGGTGGTGGCGGTTGCGTTTGGCGCGTTGCTCGGCCCGCGTGGTCTGCTCAACCAGGCGCTGCAGTCGGTCTTTGGTCTCGCCACGCCACCGATCCGGCTGGGCGGCCTCACTGCGGTGCTGCTGGCCCACGTCTTCTACAACTACACCGTAGTGTTGCGGCTGGTAGGCGGCTTCTGGGCCAACCTCGACCCGCGGCTGGAGCAGGCCGCCGCCGTGCTCGGCGCCTCGCGCCGCCGCGCGCTGCTCAGCGTCACCCTGCCGCTGCTCGCCCCGGCGGTCGGTGCGGCGGCCCTGCTGGTCTT
>DAOUBZ010000387.1:0-7252 GCA_034432515.1 Chloroflexaceae bacterium
CCTGCTCGGCGGTGCCGGCGCCGAGCGCGGCGCGTGCCTGTTCCCCAGTCGTATTCTCCCAGCCGGCGCCCGTATAGCGGTCGAACGCTACTGCCCGCCAGTAGTCGTAGCGGGTGGAGCGCACGGTCATCACCACCTCGTCACTGAGCTGGCGCGCCCCGCCGAGCAGCGCCCCGCGCGCGGTAAAGGCGCCGCTGCCCGCCCCGGGCGGCGCGCTGATCGTGCTGAACATATCTTCCCACTGCTCGCGGGCAGCACGGAACGGGCTGCTGAGCAACTCCCAGCTGCGCGTGGCCCGGTCCACCGAGACGCTGCCGGGCAGCATGGCGGTAAGCGCGATCAGCGTGCCGCAGACCAGGGCCGCCGACCAGAGGAAGCGCAGCGGCAACAGGTCGGGATACTCGATCTGGCGGGCGTCCCACAGGGCCTGGCGCTGCAGCACGTGCTGGTAGACGAGCAGCAGCAGCGCGGCGCCCAGAAAGACGAAAAAGGCCAGGGTCGGTTTGGGCTGCACATAGGTATAGTTGACCAGCGCGATCACCGCGTTGAAGATGATCGGGCGCCAGACCTGGCCCTTGCGCAGCACGGCCCAGGCGGTGCCATAGGCCACCACCCAGACCAGCAGACAGAGGGCCAACACAAAGAGCACGATATCCTCGCCGCGGCCGCCCGCGCCGAGTACACGCGCCCAGAGCAGGCCGCGGATGAGCAACTCGCTGGCCTGGTCGCGCCAGGTGAGCAGCCGTTCGTCGAGCAGGGCGCCCAGCAGGTGGACGGCCCAGGTGAGAGCCAGGGCTGCGCTGAGCAGGTGGGCGAGCCACGCGGGGAGCCAGCGTAGGCGGGCGAAGATCACACCGACCACCAGGCCCAGCAGGGCCATCGGGCGCAGCAACTCCAGCCCGGGGGCCCAGCTCGAGACCGAGAGCGCGTAGACCACTGCGCCGCTCATGGCAAGCAGCAACAGCGCGCCGGGCACCAACTCGCCAAGCTCACGGGCGAGGTTCGGTGGGTTCCAGGTAGGGGCTGCAGGGCTCGTTCGTGCCATGGCTTCTTACAGGTTACGCTTCACGATGCCGAGCCATGCGCGGGAAGATCCGCTCGGCGTTGGCCCAGAGCTGGGCGGCGATCGCCGGGAGTGGTTCGCCGCGGAGCGCAGCGAGACGCTCGGTGACGAGCCGCACATGGGCGGGCTCGTTGCGTTTTCCCCGATGGGGATGCGGAGCGAGGTAGGGGCTATCGGTCTCGGTGAGCAGCATGGCCAGCGGCGCCTGGCGGGCGACCTCATGCAGGTCGGTGGCCTTGCTGAAGGTGAGCATACCGGAAAACGAGAGCAGAAAGCCGAGCTCCAGGCAGGCGTGGGCGTAGGCCCAGTCGCCCGAGAAGGAGTGCATGATCCCCGCCAGCCCGTGGGCCCCGTCGCTGAGCACCCGCAGCGTATCGGCGTGCGCGTCGCGACTGTGGATCACCACCGGCAGCGCGAGCTCCCGGGCCAGCGCCAGCTGCGCCCGGAAGACCTGCTCCTGCAGCGCGGCAGGCGCGCGCATCCAGTAGTAGTCCAGGCCAATCTCACCGATGGCAACCACCCTGGGGTGCGTGGCCAGCGCGCGCACCTGCTCCAGCCAGTCGGGCGGCGCCTCGTGGGCGTGGTTGGGCTGGAGGCCGACCACGGCGAAGATCGCAGGGTGGGTCTCGGCGAGGGCCACGGCGGCGCGCGAGGAGGGCAGATCGTAGCCAACCTCGACGATGCGGGCGACGCCGGCCTCCTGCGCCCGGCTGATCACCGCCTCGCGGTCGGCGTCGAACTGGTGCAGGGCCAGGTGGGCGTGGGTATCGATCAGGCGTGGCATGTGCTCCATAGCGCCGGCATTGTAGCACAGTCGCCAGCCACAGGCAGGGCGTGCGCAACGTCGTTGGGGCAGGCCCTACTTCCCCGGTTGTTCGGTGGTTCTGGCGACTACGCCGCCGGAACCACCGAAACAATCAGGGCTTCAAAGAACCGTTGTACAATGGTATGGCGTCGCGCGGGAGGCCCGGCAGACGCGCGTAGGAAGGATGCGAGTGATGGCGCGCAGAAACGGCAGCCAGGAGTTCGCCGTCATTGGCCTGGGGCGCTTTGGCAGCGCCGTGGCCCTCAACCTGATCGAGCGTGGGTACACGGTGCTGGGGATCGACCGCGACCCGACGATCGTGCAGAACCTCGCCGACCGGATCACACAGATCGTCGCCCTGGACTCAACCAACGAGGATGCCCTGCGCGCCGTGGACATCACCTCGTTTGAGACCGTGGTCGTGGCGATCGGGACGCACTTCGAGAACAACCTGATGACCACGGTCACGCTCAAGAGCATGGGGGTGAACCGGGTGGTCTGCAAGGCGGTGAGTGAGCGCCAGCAGCAGATCTTGTTGCGCGTTGGCGCCGACCAGGTGGTGCTGCCTGAACACGAGGCTGGCGCGCGCCTGGCCTGGCGCCTGGCCGAACCACGGGTGCTCGATCACCTCGATCTGGGGTCGGGCTTCAGCGTGGCTGAGCTCCGGGTGCCGAGCTGGCTGATTGGCCAGTCGCTGATGGTGAGCGGGCTGCGCAAGCGCTACGGGATCAACGTGCTGGCCGTCAAGCGGGGTTCCCAGATGATCGTTTCACCTTCATCCGACCTGGTGCTCGCCCGCGACGACATGATCCTGGTGATCGGCGCCGACCAGGCGATCAGCAGCTTCTGTAGCCAGGCTCGCTGATGGACAGCACCGCGCGGCAACGGGCGCCATCGCCGCGCCGGCGGCTGCCGTCGCTGCAGCGGCAGCCGTTGCCGCCTGCCCCGCGCATCGTCGTGGGTCTGGCGCTGCTCGTAATTGTTGGCACCCTCCTGCTGATGCTGCCGATCTCCGGCGGACGACACCCGCTGGCCTGGAACGAGGCGCTCTTCACCGCCGTGTCGGCCCTGACGGTCACCGGCCTCTCGACGATTACGGTCTCGCACGAACTCTCGTGGTTCGGCCAGGTGGTGCTGCTGCTGGGCATCCAGATCGGCGGCGTAGGCTTCATGGTCCTCACCGTGGTGATCCTGCGCCTGCTGGGCCGGCGCATCCGGCTCACCGAGCGGCTGGCGCTGAGCGACTCGCTGGGCCTGCTCTCGCCCGCGGCGATCGTTACGCTCACCCGGCGTGTGCTGACCACCGTGCTGGTGATCGAGGGCCTGGGGGCGTTGCTGCTCTACCTGCACTGGCGCGGCGATCCGCGGCTGAGCGAGGGCCAGGCCCTCTTCTTCGCGCTCTTCCACGCCGTCTCGGCCTTCTGCAACGCCGGGTTCGATCTGTTTACCGGCACCCCCGGCTTTGCCGACGGTATCCCGCGCGACAATCTCAGCCTGGCGATCATGGGCAGCCTGATCTTCGTTGGCGGCCTGGGCATCCCGGTGATCGCCGACCTGCTGACCTACTACCGCGAGCGGCGCCTGTCGCTGCATACCCGCATCACGCTGCTGGTGGTCTCGTTTCTGGTGATCAGCGGCATGCTGGGCTTCTGGGTGGCCGAGATCCGAGCCGGCGGCACGCTGGCCGGTGAGCATCCCTTCCGCGCACTGCTGATCTGCCTGTTCCAGTCGGTCTCGGCGCGCACGGCCGGCTTCGCCGGAATTGCCCACTTTGAGCAACTCTCCGCGCCAAGCCAGTTGCTCATGACCGTGCTGATGTTCATCGGCTGCCCGCCCGCCTCGATGGGCGGCGGGATCACCACCGGTACCTTTGCCGTCATGACCATCTCACTCTGGAGCTACGCCCGCGGCCTGCCGACCGCCCAGTTCGGTGGGCGCTCGCTGGCAGTGGGTACCTCGCGCAAGGCCGCCGCGGTGCTCACCATTGGCCTCTTTGTCACATCGCTCGCCTCGTGGCTGCTGGCCATGACCCACCGCGTCCCGCTGGAACTGGTGGTCTTCGAGGTGGTCTCGGCCTTCGCGACCTGTGGGCTCAGCCTGGGCATGACCAGCGAGCTCAACCTGTTTGGCCAGCTGGTGATCTGCCTGGTGATGTTCTGGGGCCGCCTCGGCGCGCTGACGATCATCGTCGCGATCGCCGGCCAGCCGGGCCGTTCGCAGCCGCTCCAGTACCCGGAAGAGCAGATCTTGATCGGTTAGTGCTTCGCCCAACGAGCCCCGTGCTACAATGGAGGTCGTTCCCTCTCTGCATGAGAAAGGCCGTAATCGTGAGCGAGAGCGTCTATGACCTGGTGATCATCGGCTCGGGGCCGGGCGGCTACATCGCGGCGGTGCGCGCGGCCCAGCTCGGCATGCGCGTGGCGATCGTCGAGGCCGGGGCGCTGGGTGGAGTCTGCCTGAACGTCGGCTGTATGCCCACCAAGGCGCTGCTCCACAGTGCCGACCTGCTGGACGAGGTTCGGGAGGGCAGGCGTTTCGGCATCGTGGTCGAGGGCCTGAGCTTCGACCTGGCCGGGGCGATGAAGCATAAGGACGCGGTGGTCAAGGCCAGCACCGATGGCGTGGCCTTCCTGATGAAGAAGAACAAGGTCGATGTGGTGGCCGGCTGGGGCCGCCTCGCTGGCCGCGGCCAGGTGCATGTGCAGCTCAACGCGGGTGGGGAGCGCACGCTCGCGGCAAAGCAGATCATCGTCGCCACCGGGGCCCGTCCGCGGCCCTTCCCCGGGGTTGAGTTCGATGGCCAGCGGGTACTCTCATCCACCGATGCGCTCAAGCTCAACGCGGTGCCGAAGAGCCTGCTCGCCATCGGCGCGGGCGCGATCGGCGTCGAATTCGCTTCGATGTATCGCGCCTTCGGCGCCGAGGTGAGTGTGGTCGAGGCCCTGCCGCGGATCGTGCCCAATGAGGACGAAGAGGTCTCAGCCGAGTTGGTCAAGGCCTTCCAGCGCCGGGGGATCAAGACCCTGGCCGGCGCGCGGGTCGAGAGCATCGATGTGGGCGGCGAGCAGGTGGTGGTGACGCTTACCGCCGCCGATGGCAAGCAGCAGCAACTGGCCGTCGAGCAGCTGCTGGTCGCGATCGGGATCCTGCCCAACACCGAGGATATCGGCCTGGAAGCCGCCGGTGTGCAGCGCAATGCCCGCGGTTTCATCGAGACCGACGGCACCATGCGCGCCGCCGATGGTGTCTACGCGATCGGCGACTGTGTGGCCGCGGTGCCGTGGCTCGCGCACAAGGCCAGCGCCGAGGGTGTGCTGGCCGTCGAACAGATCGCCGGGCTCCACGTGACGCCGATCGACTATGGCAAGATCGCGGCATGCACCTACTGCAGCCCCGAGATCGCCAGCGTCGGGCTCAGTGAGACGCGCGCCCGCGAGCAGGGCTATGACGTCAAGGTCGCCAAGTTTCCCTTCTCGGCCAACGGCAAGGCCCGCGTGCTCGGCCAGAGCCGCTTCGGCTTCGTCAAGCTGGTCGCCGACCGGCGCTACGGCGAGATCCTGGGCATGCACATGATCGGCCCCCGCGTGACCGAGCTGATCAGCGAGGGCGGGCTGGCGCTCACCCACGAGGCCACCGGTGAGAGCCTGCTCCAGACGATCCACGCCCACCCGACGCTCTACGAGGCCATTGGCGAGGCTGCCCACGCCCTCGAGCACGGCGCGGCGCTGAATCTGTAGGGCTGTCAAGCTGCGGACACGCTGCCGGTTCGTTCGTCACCTCCACAGCGCCACAGCTCCTCACGGTGCCGCGCCGCTGTTGCCTTCCGCCTCCTCGCGCATCAGCGCCCACAGGGCGGCAATATCTTCGTGGCTGGTGAGCTCGGCGCCGATGCTCACCCGGCACATCCAGCGTCCATCGAGCACAGCTGGAGTGAGGAAAGCCGCCCCCGAGTCGTTGATCCGTCCGACCCAGGCGAGGGTGTGTTTGTCTAGTTCCTCGCCCTCCAGCCCGGGCGGCTCGTGGCGTACGCAGACCGTCTGGAGCTGCACCTGGTTCAGCAGGTGCCAGCGGGGCGCGGCCACCACCTGCTCGGCCAGCCAGCGCGCCCCGGCGAGGTCGCGGCGCAGCCGGGCGCGCAGGGCCTCGGCCCCCTCCAGGCGCAGCATGAACCAGAGCTTCAAGGCGCGGAAGCGCCGCCCGAGGGGGATGCCCCAGTCGCGGAAGTTGGTCACCGCGCCATCCGTGGTGGTCTGCAGATAGCTCGGATTGGTGGACATCACCCGGATCAGGTGCTGCGGGTCGCGCACATAGTACAACGAGCAATCGAAGGCAACGCCGAGCCACTTGTGCGGGTTGAGCACCAGGCTATCGGCGGACTCGACGCCCTGCCACATCCAGCGGCACTCGGGCAGGATCATGGCTGAGCCGGCCATCGCCGCGTCCACGTGGAGCCAGAGGCCGCGCTCGCGGCAGATGGCGGCGATCGGCTCGATCGGGTCAAGACCGGTGGTGGCGGTTGTTCCGGTGGTCGCCACCACTGCGCAGGGCCGCCGCCCGTAGGCCAGGTCGGCGCTGATCTCGTCGGCCAGTTGCTCGACGTTCATGGCGTGGCGCTCGTCGGTGGGGATGAAGCGCAGATTGGCGTGACCGAAGCCGGCCAGCAGCGCGGCCTTCTCGACCGAGCTATGGCTCTGCGCCGAGAGATAGACGGTGAGAGGCAGCTCTTCGGCCTGGAGGCCGCCGCGTGTCTGGCTGTAGCTGGTGCACCGCTCGCGGGCGCAGAGCAGGGCGACGAGGGTGGCGGTACTGGCGCTATCATGGATGACGCCGCGCCAGGCGTCGGAGAGACCGAGCAACTGGCGCATCCAGTCGACCATCTGCTCCTCCAGTTCGGTCAGCGCAGGGCTGGCCTGCCAGGTCAGGCCAAGCTGACCCAGCCCGGTGCTGAGCAGGTCGCCGAGGACCGAAGCGAGGGCGGCATTGGCGGGGAAGTAGCCGAAGAAGCGCGGGTGCTGCCAGTGGGAGAGCCCGGGGAGGATGACCCGCTCCAGGTCATCGAGCAGCGCTGCGAAGGGCTCGGGAGCCTCGGGGGGCGTGGCGGGCAACTGGGCGCGGATCGTGCCGGGGGCAACACGCGACCAGACGGGCAGCTCGGCGGCCCGCTCGCGGTAGGCGGCGATCCAGTCGATCAGGGCATGGCCCGCGCGCTGAAACTCATCGGGATGCATAGCTGGCTCCTTTCTCGCAAGCTTGCCTGACATGATACACCCACCGCCCGCTTCCGTACACAGGCGCCGCGCGCCTGCGCCGGGCGTGGGCAATGTCCCTGGGGCAAGCCCCAGACCCCCTGGTTTTCTCGTTGGTTCTGGCGGCGTAGCCGCCAG
>DAOUBZ010000388.1:0-18525 GCA_034432515.1 Chloroflexaceae bacterium
CGCAGCGCAGCCCGTCGCCAGCCCCGCGGGCCGCTCGGGCGCGGGCAGTTCGGCCCCGCGACGGGCGGCGCGTGGACCGTAGCGCCGCCGCAGATCCTCCACCAGCGCGTCGAGCGTGGCCGTCTGGCGCCCCATAGCGGCGTTCCTCCTCCACGTGCCCGGGCACGTGTCGAACAGCTGTGCGGAGCGCCATTGTAGCGCACAGATGTTCGTTCGTAGATGACGGAACGCTTACAGCCGCGGGGCGACTCGGCGCGGTATCAGTCTGGCCACTGGTCGATCGCGCCTGCGACAGAGTCGCGTATAATACGGCGACGAATTCGCGCCTGCCGGATGCAGCTGTCACCTGGAGCCCCGCCCATGTATCGCCAGCATAGCTACTGTTCGTTCTGTGGACGCCCATTTCTCGACGGCCAGCGCTGGCCGCGGATCTGCAGCCATTGCGGCAGCACCACCTACCGCAACCCGCTGCCCGTCGCCCTGGTGCTGCTACCGGTCGACGATGGGCTGCTGGTGATCCGCCGGGCCGCCGCGCCGCGCCAGGGCCAGCTGGCCCTGCCGGGGGGCTTTGTCGAGATGCAGGAGAGCTGGCAGCACGCCGCGGCCCGCGAGCTCCGCGAGGAGGCGGGGGTGATCGTCGCTCCTGAACTGATCACCGACTTCGGCGCCCGCTCAACACCCGATGGCTACCTGCTGGTCTTTGGCCTCGGCCCCCACCTGCGCACCGCCGACCTGGCGCCATTCACGCCGAATCGCGAGGCCGAGGCGCGACTGATCATCACCGCCCCCACCGACCTGGCCTACCCCCTGCACACCGAGATGGTCCACCAGTTCTTCGCCCGGCGCTCCTGACCGGCGGCAGGCTCACACCAGATCCGGCTGAAGCGTTGCGCAGCACACTGGCCCTGCTCCGCAGCATGATGCGGACCGTGCGGCTCGTCCCTCATCATTCATCACTCGTCACTGGTATCACAAGGGTTCGCCCGTGGAATCCGGGGGCAGGCTCATCGGCAGTGGCAGCCCCTCGCGCTCCATGGCCGTCACCTTGCACAGCTCGGCGCAGAAAAAGAGGATCCGGCCGTTGGCATTGAACCAGAACAGCATCGCCATCAGCACCGACAGCGCGCCATAGGAGCTCCGCGTGCCAACGATCAGGATGTAGAGCTGCAGCGCCTGCTTGGACGCCTCCCAGCCCACCGCGCCGAGCAGCGCGCCTAGCCAGACATCGCCCCAACGCATCGGCACCGGGGGCACGTATTTGAACAGCAGCAGGAAGATCACCAAACTGGTCACCAGGGTCAGCGCCGGGGGCAGCATCCAGCCTGCCAGGTCGCCGAGGAAGGGGATCCTGCCCAGCAGGCGCAGGACCAGCGGCACGACGGTGCTGAGGATCACCGAGAGGACCAGCACCAGGCTGACACCCAGCGCCATCAAGAAACCCACCAGCCGATCGACGGCCTTCTCCGTCGCGGTCTTGCGCATTGCCTCGCTCATACTCGCCGCCTGGTGATCGAGCGGCTTCCAGATCCGCCGAAAGCTGAGGCTGATGAAGCGGAAGATCAGCGAGGCGCTGAAGAGCAGCGCGCCAAGGGCGATCAGGCTGGCGATCAGCGAGTCGCGCTGCAGATCGGCCACGGCCTGCTCCAGGAACGCGCGGAACTGGTCGCCGAAGATACGCTCGGCGAAGCCCAACACGTCATCGGCGATCGCCTGCGGCACGTCCAGGAAGCGCAGCAACAGGCCGGGCACGGCCATCAACATGATCAGCAACGGCACCATCGAGACCATGCCGAAGTAGACCAGTGCAGCGCTGAGCACCGGGCCGCCGTCGTTGCGAAAGGCCAGGGCGGCCGCCTGGAGCCGTCGACTCACCTGGCGAAACCCGCGCACCGGAGCCGGGCTGCTGTTGCGAGCAGTCACTGGCGCTGCCTCAGCGTGGACCGCTGGGGCCTCGCATTGGTGAGCCACACCTCGCTGGGGGTCTCGGGCGCGCGCTTGAGCCAGACCCAGGCCACGATGCCGCAGACCACGCAGACCAGACCAGCCACCAGCAGCGCGGCGGCGATCGCCGTGCTGAAAGCCTCGCGATAGGCCTCGAGCAGCCCGAGCGCCACGAACCCCTCGGGGAGCTGTGCCAACTCGTCGGCCGAGAGGCCGCTCCGCAGCACCAGTTCCAGCGCATCCAGCGCCTGGTCCTGCTGCGCCTCCGACAGCCCCAGCCCGGCCATGCGCCGGCCGAAGTCCAGCAGGCCGCGGAACTCGACCACGCTGCTCAGCACCACCCCCGCCAGCGAGCCGCCGATCAGCCCGGCCGCGCGGTTGATGCCCGCGGCCATGCCCGTCAGGTCGCCCGGCATCACGCTGAAGAAATAGTTGGTCCAGCTGGCCGAGGTTACCAGGAAGCCCAGCCCGAACAGTACCATCACCGGGATGAGGAACAGGTAGGGCGTGCCGGGGCGCGCCAGGGCCGAGCCCAGGATCGCCACGCCCATGGCCAGCAGCCCGCTGCCGATCACGACATAGCGCGGCTGCTCGACCGCGAAGCGATCGGCCCAGCGCAAAGTGAAGATGTTGCCGACCACGATTGGCGCCATGGCCAGCCCGCTGATCAGGCCCGAGAATTGCTTGACGTTGAAGAAGTACTGGTAGAGCTGGATCACATAGCCGCTCAGGGCGAAGCTGAGCACGGCCGTGATGATCAGCAGCATGGTCAGGAACAGGCGCGGCACCCGGTTCACCGCCTGGCGCAACCCGGGTTCGCTGCGGTACCGCGACCAGAAGAGAATGACCAGCAGCCCGAGAATGCCCAGCACTCCGGCCGCCAGGCTGATCGGGTTGCGCCAGGTATCGCTGGTCCGGGCGGTCACAAAGCTGAACATGGCCGCCAGGACCACGAGGGTCCACGCGGCGGCGATGATCGCCTCGACCCGCCGGAGGCCACCGCGGGCACGGCTCTCGGGCACGTAGCGCCAGCTGAGCAGGATGCCGGCGAGGCCGACAACGATCGGCAGGACCAGTGCCCAGCGCCAGCCGAAGTGGTACTCGATCGGGATGGCGAGCAGGCTGGCCAGCGTGCCGGTGGCAGTGACGAAGGCGAAGATCAGCAGTGCGGTCTTGCGCTCGGCGCTGCTGAAGACCAGCCTGATCAGGCCAAGTGAGAGCGGGAAGGCCAGGGCGCCGAACAGGCCTACCAGCCCGCGAGCGATGATCAGCGACGGCAGGTTCCAGGCCGCCAGCGACAGGATGTTGAACAGCGTCGCACCGATGGCGCCGATCAGCAGTATCCGCCGCCGGCCGAACAGGTCGCCGAGCACGCCGCCGATCAGCTGGCAGGCGACGAAGATCACCGCTCCCAGGTTCGCGACGATGCGATACTCGCGCCAGGACCTCCCGAAGGCCGAGGTGGGGATCTCCAACCCGATCATCCACAGAAACGGCTCAGAGAGCTGGGCAAAGGCCACCGTGCAGCAGGCAGCGAGGATCCACCAGCGCAGCGGATCGCCGACGGTCAGGTCGGTCGCGCCGGCACCGTCGGACCGGCCAGGGGTGGACTGGACAGCCATAACTTCACCCCCCACCAAAGATCAGGTAGAGCAGCGCCGGCAGCATGACGAGTATGGCAATCGCGGCGATTAAGAAGCGACGCAGACTATCCGGCAGATTGGGCACGGCGGAGAGGGAAGCGATCACGATGGAGGCGATGGTCAGGACGTACAGGATATAGAGGCGCATAGCTTTCTCGTGCGAGCGGCGTGCGACGCGATGAGGCGTGGAGGCGCCATCCGAGCTACACTGATGGGTTGGCCCCCATCCGTAAGGCCGAAGCAGTGGCGCAGCCACTGCTTCGGCCTCACCAGCCGCGGCGCTGCGGCCCAACGCTAGATCCAGGCGAAGATCAGGCTGGCGGCCTGCGGCAGGTAGCCAGGGCCAAGCGGGACGTTGATGAGGAACCAGATCGCGAGCAGGATGAGCCAGGCCACCGCAATGATGACCGTATAGGGCAGCATCAGGGCGATCAGGGTGCCGATCCCGGCATCCTTCTGATAGCGCTGGGCGACTGTCAGGATGAAGGGCAGGTAGACCATCAACGGGGTGATCGGATTGACCGGCGCGTCGCCGATGCGGTAGGCGGCCAGCACCGACTGGGGGGCCACGCCGAGCCGGATGAAGAGCGGCACAAAGATTGGCGCGAAGATCGCCCACTTGGGCACCGAGCCCGGTATGATGAAGTCGAGCAGGATGATCACAACTGTCATCAGGATCAGCAGGGGCAGCGCGCCGATGTTCAGTTCCTTGAGGATGCCAGCCAGGTTGACCGCGATCACGGTGGGCAGGTTGGTATAGTTGAAGAAGGCGATAAACTGGCTGATCATCAGGAACATCAGCACCATGCCACCCAGGCCGGCGAAGGTCTTGGTAGCCTTCGCAATCACATCGGCGCTGCTCTTGATCGTCCCGACCACTCGCCCAAAGGCGATGCCCGAGACGAGAAAGAACAGGGTGATGATAAAGAGCAGGCTATCAATCAGCGGCAGGTTGCCGCCAACCTGGCCGTTGGGGCGGCGCAGCGGCGCGCCGGGGATCACCGTTAGCACCACCACCAGGCCGAGCACGACCAGGAAGCCCCAGAGGGCCGCCCGCAGCCCTTTGGCCTCAAGCTCCGGGTCGATCGCCTGCTCGGTCGCAGCGGTATCGGCCTGGCCCTGGGCGGGATCCCACTTGCCCAGGCGCGGTGCGATCACCCGCTCGGCGACGATCGTGGCTACGATTGCCAGCACGAAGGAGGAGACAATATTGAAATAGAGGTTGGCAACCAGCGAGATCGGCGTACCACCGACAATCGCGATCGCCTCGTTGGTGATCTCGGTCAACATGGCGTCAATCGCCACTGGCACCAGGTTGACGGTGAAGATGGCGGCCACGCCGGCAAAGGCCGCCGAGAGGCCAACCAGCGGGTGCCGGCCAACACTTGCGAAGGCAGCGGCGGCCAGTGGGATCAGGATCAGGTAGCCGGCATCCGAGGCGAGCGAGGAGATGACGCCGGCAAAGACCATCATGAAGGTCAGCAGGCCCGCCGGAGTGGCGGCCACCAGCTTGCGGATGAGGGCGTTCATCAGCCCGGCCTGATCGGCCACCCCGGCCCCCAGCATCGCCAGGAAGGTCACACCGATCACGGTAAAGCCTGAGAAGTTGGGCAGGAACGAGACGAAGAAGTGCCGGATCCCTTCGCTGGTCAGCAGGCTGCGCACCGCAAAAGTCTGCTCCTCGACGATGAACTCAGGAATCTCGACCACTTCGCTCGTGTAGGGGTTGTAGGGCACGACCGAGCCCCCGAGCGCGTCGCGCAGATCGGCAAGTTGCTGGCGAGGCACCGGGGTGATCACCTCATCGGTCACGCTGACGCCAAACAGGTACAGGATATGCGAGAGGATCATCAGTCCGATGATCAGGTAGAGGAACATGAGGACCGGGTGCGGCACTTTGTTGCCGACCCGCTCGATCCAGCCAAAGAAGCCGGACTGTTGGTCTGGTGCTGCCGGAGCCGTGGTTGCCACGCTTACCTCCTCCATCACAGCCGCTCGGATGCAGGACGTGCACCTCGTCCGAGCCTATCTTCCGCGTTGCGCTCGTTGGGCCGAAGCATCATATGGGCTAATGCTACAACGAAGGTTTGCCTTCTGCCGCATCAGTACGCCGTCCGCCTGTCACCCTGAGCGGAGGCGTGGCCGGAGCGAAGGGTCTCGGTCTGGCATCACAGCCGGGATTCCGAGCGAAGCGAGGAATGACAACCCTCGTTAACCCTCGTTACCCTCGTTGTAGTACTCGGCCGGCATCCAGGAGCACCGGTAGCGTATGCTCGCGGCCCGCGGTGAAGCATTCTGAGTAGGCCGTATCGAATGGTGCTGAAAGCGGCGAACATCTGTTATACGCTACCGACGCCCTAGCCTGTCCAGTCAACCGGCGTCGTATGCTCGCCCTGCGCTCCACCTGCGGCCCGGGCCGCGGGCGCCACGCTGTCCGCGCCGGCCCAGAGCTCCGCCAGCTTGACGCACAGCTCGGTGGCGCGCACCATATCCTGCAGACTGACCCACTCCAGGGGCCCGTGGATCTCCTGCATGCCGGTGAACAGATTGGGCGTCGGCACGCCCATCTCGGTCAGGCGCGAGCCATCGGTGCCGCCGCGCACCGGCACTGAGAACGGCTCGACGCCGATCTGCCGGCAGGCCTCGCGGGCCAGTTCGACCGGGCGCATGTCGTTCTCGAGCCAGTAGCGCATGTTGCGGTACTGCGGCGTGATCGTGCAGCTGATCTTGGCCCGTGGCTCGCCGGCCTGCACCGCTGCGCAGACCTGCTGGAGCAACTGGCCATGGGCCTGCAGGCCGTCCAGCTCGAAGTCGCGCAGCGCAAACTGGAGGGTGGCCTCGGCGGCGTTGCCGTGCAGGTCGTGGACCAGGATGAAGCCCTGGCGGCCCGCGGTCGTCTCAGGGGTCAGCGTTGCTTTGGGCAGCGTCGCGATGATCGTGGCCGCCAGGTGCAGCGCATTGACCAGCTTGCCTGTGGCCCAGCCCGGGTGGATCGACACGCCAACCACCTTGACCGTCGCCGCATCGGCCGAGAAGGTCTCGTAGACGATCTCGCCCAGGTGCGCGCCGTCAAGCGTGTAGGCGACGTCGGCCTGCAGATCCTGCGGTAGGTTGGCGTGTACGCCGCGGCCGATCTCCTCGTCGGGCGTGAAGCAGATGCGGATCGGGCCGTGGGGGATGCTGGGATGTTCGAGCAGCCGGCGCGCCGCGGCCATGATGATCGCCACACCGGCCTTGTCATCGGCGCCCAGCAAGGTGGTACCGCTGGCCGTGATGATATCGTCGCCGACCTTGCTGGCCAGGTAGGGGTAGTCCTTCGGCGAGAGCACCAGCTGCGGGTCATCGGGGAAGCGGATCTCGCTGCCATCGTAGGTGCGATGAACGATCGGCTTGACGCCGGCGCCGCTGAAGGCCGGCGCGGTATCGACGTGCGCCAGGAAGGCGATCGTCGGCAGTTCGGCCTGGACGGTGGCGGGGATAGTGGCCAGCACCGCGCCGTAGTCAGTCAGGCGCACGTCCTGGGCGCCAATCGCCGTAAGCTCCTCGACGAGCAGCCTGAGCAAGTCGTACTGGCGCTCGGTGCTGGGCGAACTGGCGGAGGTGGGGTCGCTGGTGGTATCAATCCGGGCATAGCGCACAAAGCGCTCTTCGAGCTCGTGAGCAAGCAAACTACTCATTGTCGGGGGTCCTTTTGCGATACAAACCGGTCAGCTGCGACCGCCCTCCAGTGGGCATCAGACGCCGGATCGTGCGGCTACAGCTGACCGGGGTTTCTACGGATGGGCCAGTTACTGCTGCTCGCCGGCCTCCTCGCCTGCGTCTGCGTCTGGCTGCTCATCGGTGAACTGGGCGTCGAGGATGTAGACCCCCTCGGCATCGGCCATGATCCCGCTCACCTGGACGCCCTCGCTGCTCTCGACCACGCGGGCGGCGCCCTCGCCGAACGGGCCAGCGCCCATAGTGTACAGCACATTGCCACCGGCCTCCAGCTGGGCGGCAATATCGGCCGCGATGGCGCTGCGCAGCACCTGGGCGCCCTCGGCGATCAGCGCATCCTCCAGCTGGGCCACCCAGTTGTGCTCGATCACCGCCACGATCGCCGAGGAGCCCGGCGTAAGCGACTCGCCGATCGCCTCCATGGTGCGCTTTGTCGGAATACCCGCCAGGCGGCCGACCAGGGCGCCCACTGCGCCACCCCCGAGGGCGGCCCAACCCACCGGCCCGGCCAGCAAGCCGACCACACCGCCGACGACGCCGCCGGTGATCAGCCCCCTGGTGCGGCGGCTGCGCCGGCGCGCGTCGGTCACCTTGAGTTTGCCCTCGGCATCCTTGACCACCACCGCCGCGTCGATGATACCGATCAGGCCTTCCTTCTTGCCCTGCTTCAAGTCAGCCATCATAGCACCGGCGCCGTCGGGGTCGTTGAACGCCGCGACGATCACCTGAACCGGAGCTTCGCTCATCGTGGTTATCTCCTTCTAGCGTTCCAGGCCGGCTAGTTCTTCCAGATAGACGATCGCCGTCTCGATGCCCCGTTGGAACATCTCGACGCTGTAGCTCTCGTTGGGGGCGTGCAGGCCGTCGTCGTCGAGCCCGTAGCCCATCATCACCACCGGGATCTGCATCAGCCTGGCAATGTCGGCCACGATCGGGATGCTGCCGCCGCCACGGACGAAGGTCGGCGTGGCGCCCCAGCCACGCTCGTAGGCCCGCGACGCGGCCTGCATCTCGGGCAGGTCGAAGGGGATCAGCGCCGGCTCGCCCGTAGTCAGCAGGCGCACCTCGACGTGCACCGTCGGCGGCGCGAGCGCCTCGATCCGCGCCTTGAGCAGTTCGTAGATCTTGTGCGGGTTCTGGTTGGCCACCAGGCGCGAACTCAGCTTGGCGCCCGCCCTCGCCGGAATGATCGTCTTCGGCCCGGGGCCGCTCCAGCCACTCCACAGGCCGTTGATGTCCAGCGTCGGGCGCGCCGAGACCCGCTCGCGCAGCGTGTAGGTGGCGTCGCCCCACACGGCGGGAACGCCGGTGCTCTGCTTGAGCTGGGCCTCGCTCAGCTCGGTCCTGGCGATCATCGCCCGCTCCTCCGGGGTGAGGGGTACGACATCGTCGTAGAAGCCCGGCACGGCGATGGTGTGGTCGGGGTTGTAGAGCCCGCCAAGGATCTCGACCAGCGCCAGGGCCGGGTTGTGCACCGCGCCGCCGAAGAAGCCGCTATGCAGGTCCTCCTTTGGCCCGTGCACCTCGACCTCGATATAGGTCATGCCACGCAGGCTGTGGGTGATCGCCGGCGCATCAATGCTGGGCATCGACGAGTCGCTGATCACGCACACATCGGCCTTGAGCAGGTCGAGATGGGCCTCGATGAAGGGCTTCAGGTTGGGTGAGGAGACCTCCTCCTCGCCCTCGATCAGGAACTTCACATTCACCGGTGCCGCCCCGTGGCTCTTGAGAAAGCTCTCGAGGGCCTTGACATGGATGAAGAGCTGGCCCTTATCATCGGTGGCGCCACGGGCGTAGATGCGCCCGTCCTTGATCACCGGCTCGAAGGGGGGAGTATCCCAGCCGTCCTCCATTGCCGCCGGCACCACATCATAATGGCCATAGACCAGGACGGTTGGGCGGTTGGGGCCGGCGCCGAGCCACTCGCCATAGACGACGGGATGGCCGGCGGTCTCCATCACCGCAACCCCGGCGAAGCCGAGGCCACGCATGTGCTCGGCCAGCCACTCGGCAGCGCGGCGCACATCCGGGGCGTGGGCCGGGTCGCCGCTGAGGCTGGGGATGCGCAGGAACGCACACAACTCCTCTACGAAGCGCGCGGCGTTGGCGCGGGCGTACTGGCGCGCGCGGTCACTTAGCTGGGTCATCAGTGGCTCCTTTTACGCAACGGGTGCGGTCGACTTCTTCTTGGAGCCGGCCGCTGCTTCATCGCTTGCCGCTTCGGGGATCTCCTCGGGCTTGTAGCCGGGCAGGCCGCCGGCGGGGATGATCGCCAGTGCCGCGATACCGGCCAGCACCAGGAACGAAGCTTTAAGTGCGCTGAGCCGGGCCTCCTCGTTGATCGCGATGGCTGCCGCGACCTGCTCGGGGGTGGCGGTGGTGCCGGCCAGGATCGCGTCAAGCTGGTCGTTGCTGACGAACTCGACGTTATCAAGGTTGACCTGGCGGAGCAGCGCGGGCGGGATGTCCGGGTGGGCCGTGGCCATGCCGGCGATTAGCGCACCGAGCACACCGACCGCCAGGGCGCCGGCGATCGCGGTGCCAAGGGCTGTCGACAGATTGTTGGCGGTGCCGCGCAGCGCGCCCACATCGCCGGCCAGGGCCTTTGGCGAGGCCGAGACCAGCACGTTGAAGACCAGGGTCAACAGCGCGCCCTCCGCGATGCCGACGATCAGCAGGCTGAGAATGACCAGCGGCGTGCCCCAGTCGTTCGACACGGTAAATGCCAGCAGCACCAGGCCAACGGTCACAATGATAAAACTGGCGCGACCGATCTGGCGCGGGGTCAACCGATCGAAGAGCCTGACGATCAAGGCCGTCCCGGCGAAGATCGCCAGCGAGTAGGGGATAACCGCCACCGAGGTCGCCAGGCTGCTGCGGCCCTGCACGATCTGGATGTAGAGTGGGATGAGGAAATTGATCGCCGGACCAAGGGCGCCAATGATCAGCAGCGCATAGGTCGCCGCGCGCTCCTGGGGGGTATCGAGCACCTCGAGCGCGATCAGTGTCGGCTCACCCTGCTTGTGGCGCAGGTGCGACCACTGGAAGAAGAGCTGGCCGAGCATGAGCCCCATCAGGATCATCACCGGCGCCGGCGAGAGACCAAGCAGGTTGAAGGGCGCATTTGGCGTGGCGAGCAATACCCCCCAGGCGTTGAGGTAGTTGAAGCCGAGGCTCAAGAGTGACACGGCCACTGCCACGAGCGCCACGCCATTCCAGTCGATCTTCAGGCCGGGCTGGCGCGCGACCGGTTTCAGCCGGAAGCTGAGCAAGAAGATCGCGATCGCCAGGAAGACGAGTAGCCCGAAGGCGAAGCGCCAGCTTAGGAAGGTGCCGAGCGCGCCGGCAATCAGAAAGGCCAGGATGCTGGCTGACGCCTGTGCCGCGCCCAGCAGGCCGAGCGCCTGCGCCTGTTGCTTGCCCTTGTAGTGGGTGGCGATCAGCACCACCAGTGATGGCACCATCAAGGCCGCCACCAGCCCGGCCAGGCCCTGCACCTGGATCATGCGACTCGAGGTGGTGCTGAGCGCCATCATCCCCATCGAGATCCCGTGCACTACCACCCCGGCCTGGAACATGGTGCGTGAGCCGATGATCTTGTCGAGTTTCGCACCGAGCATCACGAAACTGGCCACAGCCAGCGAGTAGACCACCAGCGCCGTGCTGACACTGGTCGGTGCAGTGTTGAAGTCTTCAACAATCCCGCCGATCGAAACCTGCAGCGCACCGATGTTGAAGGATAGTTGGATCTGGGCCAGGGCAATGACGATCATCGCCAGCCAGGATGCCTGAGGGGCAGCCTCGCTGGTCGCCGGCGCCACTGGAGCAGTTGACTGAGCCATCAGAGGGTTCCTCTCACCGTCATGCCGATTGCTCCCCGTGGAGCAACTCTGCCGCGGAGTCGTAGCGTACCTCCAAGATGACATAGCCCCACATTGCGAGCCGCCCGAGCACCCCAAGCAGCGCCGCCTGGTCTGGGAGGTGCCCCGTCAGCACGGTGAGCACGCCGCGCTCCGTCTGGCGATAGCTGAGCTGAAGCTGCAACTCCGGCTCCCAGTGACGCTCGACTTCGCCCTGCACCAGGATCGTGTAGATGCCGCCTCCATCACCAGCGGATCGCTCCGACGCATGCTGTAGCATCAACTATGCCTTCTCGTTCCTGCCGCAGCAGCTGCGGCAATGCGACGGCTCCGGCGCGCGGACCGTGCCTGAGCGGTCTTGTGAAGACAATGACCGCCAGAGCTTACAGGGTTGGCAAACCTGTGAGCTCCGGGTTATCCGATTTACTTCGTGATCGTCAATCAGACGATACCGATTCTAGCGGCATAGCCGGTTCTGCGCATCACACAAAATGGAGTAGTTCGCGACTACTCCATTTTGTGTGATGCCAGGCGGCCCGGGATGGTTTATGCTGCTGTACACGAGCGATTGGCTTGCCGTGGGGCTGCCAGCAGCGGCAACTCCCTGTGCGCCGACAACCGCATTCCGCCGGTCGGCTTGGAGCTATAATGGGGGGTGCGGCGAGAGACGTCGTAGCAATGTGGTGGGAGTACCGCCGGGAGTATCACTATGAACCGTCAAGATATTGTAGATCTGGCGACCGTCAGCGGTTACCCGTGCCTGAGCATCACGCTTCCGACCCACCGCACCTCGCCCGACAACCGTCAGGATCCGATCCGGCTGAAGAACCTGGTGACGGCAGCCAGCAACCGGCTCACCGACGAGTTGGGCAAGCGTGAGGTCGCAGCGGTCGTGCGTGCCCTGGAGGAGTTGACGGCCGATATTGATCACGAGCACAATCTCGACGGCATGGCGCTCTTCGTCAATGCTGATATGGCTCGCATGCACCGGGTGCCCTTTACCCTGCCCGAGCGCGTCGTGGTCGACGACACCTTTTTTGTGCGCGATCTGATCTACGCCTTCAACCGCTCGCCCCGCTACTGGGTGCTTGCCCTCTCTGACCAGCAGACCCGGCTCTTCGAAGCGGTACGCGATGACCTGGAGGAGTTGCGGCCCGGGACGCCCTTTCCCATGGCCAACCCCGGGGTTGGCGGTGGACGAACGGTGCCCAAAGACCTGGCGATCAACTTCTCGCAACTGCGCGATGAGCATAGCCGGATCTTCTTCCGCAACGTCGATCAGGCCCTCGGCACCTTTATGGCCGTCGATCCGCTGCCCCTGGCAGTGGTCGGTGTCGATCGCAATATCGCCTTCTTCCGCGAGGTTACCAGCCACGGTGGGCAGATCGTGGCGACACTCACCGGCAACCACGACCTGACCTCGGCCCACGATCTGGGCAAGCTGGTCTGGCCGCTGGTTCGCGAGAGCCTGGATCTGCGGCGCACGGCGATCTTCGACGAGTTGAACGCGGCCGTGGGTGGGCACCGTACCGCCTCGACCATCGGCGAGGTCTGGCGCTTCGCCCACGAGGGCCGCGGCGCGACCCTGGTGGTTGAGGAGGGTTACCACGAGCCGGCGATCATCGACCCGCAGAATCCCGCGACCCTCCAGCTCAATCCCGCGGAAGACATCGGTCCCGAGTCGCTCGACGACGCCGTCGACTCCGTGATCGTCACCGTGCTGGAGAAGGGCGGACGGGTGGTCTTTGTCGACGACGGGACGCTGCCCCAGCATAGCCGTATCGCCCTGATTCTGCGCTACTGAGCCGACGGGCCCTGGTGCCGCATCAGGGTTACGTCAACCTCGCCGGCGCCTCGTACGCCGGGAAACTGATGAGTCTGTAAACTACGTTTCCCGGTGTTTGTCACCCCGAGCGGAGCGAGGGGCCTTCCGCATCAGGAGCCGGAAGATGCTTCGCTTCGCTCAGCATGATAGGGCGGGCGGAAGAGCGGAAAACGTACACTACAGACTCCTGATTAGTCTGTAGCGTACGTTTCCTGGCATGTCCGCGCACGAGAACTTTGACCTGACCCTGGTGCCTCGTAGCCCGAGTGTTGAGGCATGGTTCAGATAGGAGGGTTCCATGGACCGATCGTCTGCGCGATTCGCCAGTTGGCGAACACGGCTGCTCGTGGTCACCGTACTGCTCATCCTCCCCCTGGTCACAACCTCGCTGGCCATCGGCGAGGGCAGCCGCACGCTCTTCCCCACCGTGGTCCCTGATCGCTTTCGCAGCCACCTCGAATGGACCGCGCGCACCTACGGCGGCGGCGACTCGCCCGTCATCCTGGCCCGGCGCACGCTGCTGCGGCTCTACGCCCAGGCCGGCGAGCAGATCCTGCTCGGCTCGAGCGGCATCGATGTGAGCGGGATCGATGGTGGCCTGCCCAACGATGGTGATATCCTGGTCTTCAACCCCGGGACGGTCAGCGGACCGATCGGCCAGGAGGTGCTGCCCACCCTCGCCGGTGCGGCCAGCCCATCACAGCCTGGCGCTTTCGCCAATGGCTTTAGCTGCGCCGTCCAGCGCGATGCCCTGCCGGGCGTGGGCCGGATCAGCAGTCGCGCCGAGGAGCTTGCCGGACCACTGCCCAACGCCGGCGGCTACAACCCCTGCGTCTATGTTGCCCCAGTCACCGGGATCTACTTTGTGGCCTTTATTGGCCCGTCCGGCCCCAACAGCACGACCGTGCCCGTGGTCAGTGGCGGCTTCAATCCCACGACCAGCGACTTCGGCCCGCTGCAGTACACCAGCGTCACCGCCTGGGACGCCACCGTGCGCAGCGCCGGTGTCGAGCAGCCCGGGCGGCTCTTCGCCTACTACTACACCGCGATCACCGGGGGTGGCGCCAGGCCGGTCACCGGCAGCGGCTATGTCGTGACCAACACCGGCTTCCGCTACCGGGTTCAGTTCACGGGCGATCCCTTTGGGTTCCTGTTTTACGCCAATCAGATCGGCTTTCAGATCAACCGCGCGGGCCAGCCGCCGCTCCCGCTCTACCGCGCCCTGGTGGCCGACCCGAGTGCCTCATTCGATGAGCAGAACGGGCTGATCCAACTACAGGGCAATGGGGAGGTGAGCCTGTCAGAGCCGACCTATCCGCTGTTCGGCAATGAGCCCGACCCGCTGGTCCTGGATGCCCTCGGCATCCCACGAACGGCGGTTGCCCCCAGGATCGACGGCCTGCGCTTTACCAGCACGCGCGGCGATGGTACCACCGGGATCAGCGAAGGTGGCACCTTTTCCTTCACCACGACCCAACCCGGGGTCTATACCCTCGTCATCAGTCGCGACGGCACCGACTTCGATCCCACCAATCCCCAGAACCGCACACTGCGCGGCTTCGCTAGCGCCGCTGGTCCGGTCAGCGTCGCCTGGGACGGGCGCGATAATGGCGGTACGCCCTTCCCTGCTGGCGAATTTCAGGCACAAGCCGTGGTGCAGGACGGCGAGGTCCACTTCCCGTTCATCGACGTCGAGAACAATGTTGACGGTGGGCCGATCCTGCAACTGATCAACCCGCCGGATACTACCGGCGATGGCGTGGGCGATTGCCCGTCCTGGAATGGCGGCTGCTTCGGCGCCTTCTACGACGATCGGGGCTACCGCACACCCTCCGGTGTGCTCGTCGGCCAGGCGGTCGACGGCCCCCTCTGCCCGGGCGACGCGGCCAATCCGAATGGTTTCGGTAACCCGCCGGCCATCGCGGCCAGCGATCCAGTCCTGGGCTTCGATACGCGCTCCAACCAGCGCGCCTTCGGCTTCCCCTTCGACGCCAACCCTCCGGCGGTCTGTCAGGTCGATGGAGGGCATGGCGATAAGAAGGGCCTCGATCTGTGGACCTTCTACCCCAGCAACACCCTGATCATACCGGTGCGTATCGTCGACCCGACGGCAGTGACCCTGCTCAGTCTGAGCGCAACACGCACCACCGAAGGCGTCACCATCCGTTGGGAGACCGGCACGGAGCTTAATACGCAGGGCTTCCACATTCTGCGCAGCGAAAGCGGCGCCCTGGATGACGCAGTCTACCTGACGAGCACGCCCATCCCGGCACGCGGCTCCGCGCTCGGCGGTGAACGCTATAATTGGACGGATACCACCACAGGCAATTTCGGCCGCAATGTCGCCTACTGGCTGGAAGAGGTCGAAACGACGGGCGTCAGCCAGCGCTTCGGCCCTGTACGGCCCACGGCTACTACGGCCACGGGGCGCTACCAGGTCGGCCTGCCGCTGGTCAGACGGTAGACGTCAGCGAGGTCGGATCGCCACGCACTGGTGAATCCGGCAGATCCGGGTACAAAGCTGTCAGGTGCGGCGCCCACTGCCGCACCTGACGGTTCTTTCACGAATGCACCACTACGCCCCGCTCGAAGCAGGCAGCAGCCCCAGGGCACGGGCGGCGGCCACTGCTTCGCGGCGACTGTTTACCCCGAGTTTGTCGTAGATGGTACTGGTATGCTTGCGCACCGTGTTCACGGTGACGACCAGGCGCTCGGCGATCTCCTGGTTCGACCAGCGTTCAGCGAGCAGGGCCAGGATCTCATGCTCGCGGCGGGTCAGCACCTCGGGAATGTGTGGCCGCTGCGGCAGGAATGCCGGAGGGCGCTCCACGGCAACCGGTGACCCGAAGGTGGCCAGCAGCCGCTCAAGGTAGGCGCTGGTACCGTTCCGCCGGACCAGGGCGCGCAGCAGCGCCTGGAGTGGTGGCCCCAGGTCGACGAAGCTGCGCAGGAACCCGCGTGGTTCGCCCAGTGCCACTGCATGCGCGAGCACGTCCAGGGCGGCCTCCGGTTGGTCCTGTGCCTGGAGGAGTAACGCCTGGATCGCCTGGGCTACGATCAGCAGCCGCACATTGTGGGCGTGAGCCAATTCGCTGAGGCACAGACCCACAATGCGCTCCGCTCGCGTCAGGCTGAGCGGGTCGCCGGCGGCGATCAGGGCCCGCGCCTGGCTCAACTGGGGTAGTTCGAGAGCGAGCCGCAGCCCAAGGTAGATGTCCGGCTGGATCGCTTCGGCCGCGCGCAGCGCCGCCGCGTGATCACCGCGGGCCAGGGCTATCCGCACCTGACAGCCCAGGGCCTGGTGGTGCAGGAAGGCGCTGCCCTTCTGCTGCACAAAAGCCATGGCCTCCGCAGCATAGGCCTCGGCCTCGCTGTACGCGCCCTGCGCAGCGGCCACCAGCGCCAGGCCGATGACGCAGTTCACATAGCTGGGATAACTGACCCGGTATGTGCGACTGACAATGCGCTCGAAGTGCGTGATCGCGCTGGCCAGGTTATTCTGCTCGTAGGCTACGAGACCAAGGCTCTGGTGGGCATAGCCCATCCACAGATCGCCAGTCGCCTGGGCGGCACCCAGGTCGGCCAACCGTTGCGCATCACTGGCAAGGGCTTTCAACTCGCCGGCAAGCAGATGCATCAAACAGAGACAGGCGGTCCGAACAACCTCGTACGGTGCACCCAGCTGGACACGCGCTGAGGGTGGCTCTTCGCGAATCCGCTGCACGCCATCAGCATAGCGGCCGGCCCCGACATAGGACAGGCCCCGCAGGAGCATAGCCTGCACCGCCAGCGCCGGGGCTGGCCCCTGCTCCAGTGCCTGGTGCAACTCGGCCACCGACACGGCAGACTGGCCCTGCCAGTAGGCCAGAATGCCGCGAAACACTGCCAGGTCGGCGGTGAAGCTGCTCCAGGGAGGACGAGCGCCGGCGCCCTCCGGGGCGGTGAGCAGGCGCTCGAGCTGAGCCAGGGCCGCCTCGAGCCGTGCGCGATCCATACTGAACGTGGCCAGGCGCGCTGCGATCAGGATGAGACCCGGGCGACGAGCGATCAGCCCGGCCGGCAGCACCTCAAGGCGGACACGCGGCGTTTCATTCACCACATCGCGCTCCAGATCCGGGCGAAGATGCCACTCAACCAGGTCGGCAGCCTGGTCCTCGTCCCCGGCAGCCAGCAACAGATGGACGGCCTCCTCGATGTGGCCGGCTTCGGCCAGCCAGGTTGCCGCCCGTCGCTGCAGTTCCTGTATCGCCGCGCCACCTTCGGTGAGCCGCAGCCGCCGCAGCAGCATGTCGCGGAACAACAGGTGGAAGCGATACCACTGTCCTTCGCAGTCCAGCGGTACGACAAACAGGTTCGCGCTCACCAGCTGGTCCAGCAGCGCCTCCACTGGCTCGACCTGGGAGTCGAGCAGTGCTGCCGCCAGCCCGGCGCAGAAGCGCTCTGGCACGGCCAGGGCCGGCAGCGCGGCCTGGATGGCTGCTGGGAGGCGTGCCAGGACCTCGTCGGCCAGGTACTCGGCGATCTGCTGGCGTACTGCGCCGGGCATCGGCTCGGCGCCGTGTGGGCTGACATTGGCCAGGCCCGCCAGTTGCAGCGCCAGCGCCCAGCCCTCGGTCTGTCGATACAAGGCCGCCAGGCGGGCAGCCTGCGGAGGAGCGCCCTCGAGTGCGGCCAGCAGGCTGGCGCTCTCCGCCTCGGTGAAACGCAGGTCAGCGGCACGCACCTCGGTGAGTTGCTGCTCGGCGCGCAGGCAGGCCAGTGGCAGGGGCGGATCGCTGCGACTGATCAGTACGAGCCGGCACTCGGACGGCAGGTGGCGCAGCAGGTAGGCCAGCAGTTGGTGCACCGGCTCGGCGGTGACGGCGTCATAGTCGTCGAGCACCAGGGTCAGGCCAGCAGGTAGGGCATGAAGATCGACCAGCAAGGCGTGTACCGCGACGAACAGCGGTGGCGGTTCGGCGGCGGCCAGCAGGTCGAGCGTGGTGGGTAGGGTGCCCGGCAGGGCCCGCTCGATGGCGCCGGCCAGGTAGGCTAGCACGCGCAGGCCGTCCTGGTCGTGCTCGTCCAACGTGAGCCAGGCGACGGGTGCGGCGGCGGACGCGCCTTCCTGGGCCGGATCACACCCACGGCGCACAGCCTGCCCGACGCTACGCTCCTGCGCGGCAGCGTGTGCCAACCACTGAGCGACGAGGGTAGACTTACCGAAGCCAGCCGGGGCAATCACCAGGGTCAGGCGGGTGGCAGGCGCACAACCAAGCCTGGCCAGCAGCCGTTCGCGCCACACCCAGACCTCCAGGGGGCGCGGCGGCACCAGCTTGGTCGGCACAAGGCAGCGCAAGGGCTGTATCAGCACCATTGGGAACTAGCGTTTCATGAGCAACTATCCAGATCTGTATTATACCCCTGAACGCGCGGGGCGTCACGATTGTGAATGAAGCCACCGGGGCCCGGGCCACATCCGCCTCCGGCAGTGAAGCGTGGGGCGGCTGTGCCGCCCGAGGAGGTGGTTGTTCGGTGGTGGTGGCGGAGCAGCCGC
>DAOUBZ010000389.1:0-3280 GCA_034432515.1 Chloroflexaceae bacterium
GCGGGGCGGCGCGGGGCCAGGCGGGTCGCTCGGCACTCACCCCGCCCCCACGGTCTGGGCGAAGATGCGCTCGAGGGTGGCGGCCGGGTCCTCACAGAGCCCGGTATGCACCGGTGAGGGCTGGATGATTGTGCTGCGCGGCGCGGTGAGCCAACGAAAGCGCTCGTACTGAGGCAGCGCCCCGATCGGGCCGGCGGTGTCGCCCCCCGCGCAGATGATCGGGATGTGCGCCAGTTGCTCACCAAGCAACTCCAGGTCCAGGTCGGGGTCGAGGGCCCGCACCCGGGCTGAATCGAGGTGCAGCCGCGCCGCGAGGAAGCGTTGCTGCCGGCAGAGGAGCACCACGCCGGCATTGATCGCCTCACCACGCTCGACCCGCGGCACGATGCGGATCAGCGCGTACTCAAAGACGTTTGGCGCGGGCATCGACCGCCTCCTCCACAAACAGCCGCGGCGCTGCCGCCCGCGCCAGCAGATACTCCACGTACGCCGCCCGCTGTTCCTCCAGACTACCAAACGTCCCCTCGCCAGCCAGCCAGTCCGCCGGTACCAGCGCAACCAGCGCCTCCACCAGCTCCCGCGTCACCTGCGGGGCCAACTCGGCGTCGGCCAGGCGCAGGTCGCCCGCCGCGGGCAGCAAGACGTGCTCCTGGATCGCGGCAAAACGACCCAGGGCCCGCGCGCGCCAGTCGGTCCAGGTGTGGTGGACGATCAGCGCCGCGCCGTGGTCGATCAGGTAGAGCTGCCGGTGCCAGAGCAACAGGTTGGTGTTGCGTGGCGTCCGGTCCACGTTGGTCACAAAGGCGTCAAACCAGACGACGCGCGCCGCCAACTCCGGCGCCACCCGCCCCAGGTTGAGCGGGTCGAAGGCCAGCGCCCCCGGCAGGAAGTCCACGCCGAGGTTGAGCCCCCCGCTGGCGCTCACCAGGTCCTGCACCTCGCCGTCCGGCTCGTTGCGCCCGAGCGCGGGGTCAAGCTCAACCAGGACGAGCTCGGGCACGGGCAGGCCCAGCGCACGGCCCAGTTCGCCACAGATCAGCTCGGCGATCAGCGCCTTCGGCCCCTGGCCGGCACCCCGGAACTTGAGCACATAGAGGCCGTCATCGTCCGCCTCGACGAGGGCCGGCAGCGAGCCACCCTCACGCAGCGGCGTGACGTAGCGGGTCGCGGTGACGGTTCGGATAGCGAGCATAACGATCCGCTCCGTTGCCTTAGCGGCTGAGGCTGAAGACATAGCCCGTCTGCGCGGGCAGCACTGCAAGCGGCGTGTAGCCACGTATGGCGCCATCGGGGCCGATCGGTAGCGGGGTGAGCTCGCCCTCCGGTGCGCCGAAACGCGGCACGAGCCGGTAGTCCCCCGGCGCCAACTGCGCCTGCGCGTCCAGGGCGAGCTGCAGCCCCGCGACAGGCTCGACGCCGAAGTTGATCATGACCAGCGCCAGATCATCGCCGCTGACGCGTAGAAAGGCCGCTACCCCCGGATTGTCAGCCGTCATGGCGATGAGATCGCCCTCGGCCAGGGCCGGCAGCGCGAGATGCAGCTGCACCAGTTCACGATAGGTATTGAGCAGCGAGTCCGGGTCCGTTTCCTGGGCTGCGACATTCTTCTCGGCATAGTCGCGCTGGGGCTGGCGCCAGGGCCGGCCCGTCGTGAACCCGGCGCCCTCCTCGCCCGTCCACTGCATAGGGATGCGTAGATCCTCGTCGGGCTTGACGCCAAGCATGCCGAGCTCCTCACCGTAGTAGATGTACGGCTGGCCCGGCAGGGTCAACAGGGCGATAGCGGCAAGCCGCGCTTTGGCACGATCGTTACCCAGCTGGCTGGCGATCCGATTCTGGTCGTGGTTGGTGAGGAAGGGCGCAAAGCGCTGGTACGGGATCTGGCTCAGCGCCTCCTGCACGGCAGCCAGGTAGCCATCGGCGACGCCCCAGGTGGCGGCGAAACGGATCTGATCACTCAGTGCGAACTCGAAGTAGTAGTCAAGCTGGTCCGGGAAGTAGGGCGCGAGATCGGCCGGGCCGGCGCCGAAGATCTCGCCGACGGTGTAGGCGCCGGGAGCGGTCTGCTCCAGAAAGCGGCGGTAGTCGCGCAGCCAGTTGTGGGTCTCGGTGGTATGCTCCTGCACAGCCTTGAATTCGATCAGGTGCTTGATCGCGTCGAGGCGAAAGCCGTGAGCGCCCATCTCATTGAGCCAGAAGGCGCTGATCGCCTGCGCCTCCGCGGTCACAGCCGGGTTGCGGTAATTCAGGTCGGGCATCTCGCTCCAGAAAAGCCCATAGTAGTATTCGTCGCGCACCGGTGACGGGTGCCAGACCTGCTGGCCCCAGGGGCCGCGGTAGCGCGGCAGGCCGCGCGACCAGAGGTACCAGTCGCGATACGGCGAGGCGGGGTCGGCCAGGGCCGCCTGAAACCAGGGATGCTGCGAGGAGGTGTGGTTGAGCACCAGGTCGATCACCACTCTGATCCCGCGGGCCTCAGCCTCGGCCACCAGCCGCTTAAAGTCGTCATTGGTGCCATAGTCCGGGTCGACGCGGTAGTAGTCGATGGTATCGTAGCCGTGGTAGCTTGCGGCTGAGGTGATCGGCATGAGCCAGATGCAGTTGGCGCCGAGGTCGCTGCGGCTGGCGGGATCGCCGTCATTGATGTAGTCGAGCTTCTGGATGAGGCCATTCAGGTCGCCGATCCCGTCACCATCTGAGTCGTAAAAGGAGCGAACGAAGACCTCATAGCAGACCGAGCGGTCCCACCAGCCGGCCTCCAGCGGAAAGGGCGCGGCAGTGGGACCCGGGGTGATCATTGGCGGCGCGGTTGGCAGCAGCGGGTCACTGGTGGCCGTCAGCAGGGGCGCAGCCAGCGACGCTCCGGTCGGAGTAGGCGTCGCGGGCACACGGCTGCCCGGCACGCCACACGCGGCCAGGGCAAGCATGATCAGCACGAGGATGCAGCGGGTCATCGGGGCTCCAGGCGTCCAGAATCGCTGGCGGCATTATACCCCGACGCGTCGCCTTGCTGCGCGCGCCGGGGCAGACTGGCACATCCATGGCCCAGTTTCGTGCCGATCAGCACGCGCAGCCCCACCGCGAACTGGCGCGCGCCGCCCCGGGCGGGATGGCGCAGGCTAACGTGCTCCACCCCGAGGGCGGCCAGCGCCGCCGCCGCGACCCTGCCCAGCGCCACCACGGGTACACCCGGGACCAGGGCGCAGATCTGGGCCAGCAGGGGCCGCCCGAGCGCGAGCTCGGCGGCGCGCGGGCGACGGTTGCTCCGCGCGTCCCCCGG
>DAOUBZ010000390.1:0-11977 GCA_034432515.1 Chloroflexaceae bacterium
CCTCGCCTCGATCCGCCTCCTCGGCCGCCGTCTCACCAAAGCCTCGTGAACGCGGACACCCTTACCGTTGGAATATTGGAGAGCTTCTTAGGACTGCTATAGTAATAGGCAGGGTGAGCGATGACTGGATAATGCTACGCCAGTGCTCATGGGCCACCGTGCGGCGATAGCGCAGCACCGACGCTGCAGAGATCAGCAGCAGGATCAGGTAGCTACCTTGCAGCAGGAGAAAATAGCCCAGGATGAGCGTATTGACGGCCAGGAGCGCAAGCGCGCCCAGATCCCATGCGAGCATACCCACCGTGCCACGCTACAAGAGACCATGCGCATGTTCGCTAAGCACCTGCTGGGCAATGGCGTGAGCGTGGGACTGGTCGGCTTCGATCGTGGCGCGGAGCACCGCCTGGCCGTCATTGCCAAGGGTGACCAGCGTGCGTGCAGCGCTGTAGCGTACTAAGTATACCGGATCAGCGAGCAGGCGCGCGAGCCTGGGCACACTCTCCAGATCGGTCAGCGCGCCCAGTGCCGTTGCCGATGCAGCACGTACTTCCCAGTGCGGGTCGTCGAGCATCAACTGCAAACGGCTGACAAGCTCAGCATCACCGATGGCGCTCAGCGAGTCGATCGCGGCGATGCGGAGGGCTGTCTCTGGAGCATCGAGCAGGGGCAGCAGGTGATGGGCGACCGTCGGATCGCGGAGCAGGCCAAACAGGCGCACATAGAGCATACGGAATCTTCGAAGAAGGCATTGCGCTTATTGTTGTAGGTGCCCACCAACCCCAGCAGCAGTCGCTCCAGAACGACAAAGCTGATCATCGCGATAATCAGCGCAAAGCACACGACGATGATACCGAGGACAAGCGCGGTGGACGACACGCAGCCCTCATACCGCAGCCACGTGCGCCCCGCGCCGGTTGAGCGCAGCATTCATACGGGCAATCATCTCCGGAAAGCTAAAGGGCTTCTTAGGTATAGTTTAATGAGGAGGAGGAGGACGAAAACGACAGATCAGCATCGCCAGGGTGATGAGCTGGTACGCCAGAGGAGCTCGGATGGAGGGCTATACGAGGGGGTTGCGATGACCGCACGACCGGCGCCTCACATGACACCTGCAGAATACCTGGCCCTTGAGCGGGCCAGGGTGTCACTTCACGAGTAGAACAGGCCCGAGAGCCCGTAGTAGAGCGGGATACCGATCGCCAGGTTGAAGGGAAAGGTGATCGCGAGCGCGGCGGTGAGGTAGTAACTCGGGTTGGCCTGGGGCAGCGCGATGCGCACCGCGGCCGGAGCGGCAATGTACGATGCGCTGGCCGCCAGTGTGCCGAGCACGACTGCGCCGCCCTGCGACAGGCCGGCCAGTTGCCCGAGCCAGATCCCGGCGATGCCGGAGGCTACCGGCATTACTACGCCGAAGCCGATCAGGAAGACGCCCACCGTGCGCAGGTCGCGCAGCCGTCGTGCCGCCACCATGCCCATCTCGAGCAAGAACAGGGTCAGCGCGCCTTTGAACGGGTCGACGAAGAGCGGCGCCACCTGCTTCAGCCCGGCCTGCCCGGCCAGCACACCAATCGTCAGCCCACCGAGCAGCAGCAAGATACTCTTGCCCGCGAGCAGTTCGCGGATCACCTCGCCCCAGTTGCCGCCCTGGCCCATCGCCACCCGGGCGATGAGCAAGGCTACGATGATCGCTGGCACTTCCAGCAGGGCCACCAGCGTGGGCATGTAGCCTTCGTAGGGCACCTTGAGCGCCTCCAGGAAGGTCTGCACGGCGGCGAAGGTCACCGCTGAGACCGAGCCATAGTGGGCGGCGAGCGCCGCGGCGTCGGCCACCTCGAAGCGTCCCAGCCGCCGCAGAATGACGTAGGCCACGATCGGGATGGTGACGCCAAGCACCAGCGTGACCAGGGCCGGGCCGAGGAACGAGGCCAGCGGCGTCTCGGAGAGCGCGGCGCCGCCCTTGAGCCCGATCGCCAGCAGCAGGTAGATCGAGAGCCCGATGTACAGCTCTTCCGGGAACTTGAGATCGCTATGCACCAATGTGGCAATGACCCCGAGGACGAAGGCGAGCACCATTGGTGAGAGCAGGTTGAGCCGAACCAGATCGAGGATCTCCACCTGTACCCTTCCTTTGCTTGAACGGCGGCAGGGGCCAATCATACCCGTACGCCGCCGTCCGCGCAAGTGGTCGGCCTCCGGCGGCAGGGCTGCGGGGCGGCTATGCCGCCCGACAGGAGGTTTGCTCGTTGGTTCTGGCGGCGTAGCCGCCAGAACCAACTTGGGGTTAGGGGCTCGCCGCAGCCCCGCTGGCGGATGTGCTATACTGAGCGGCAATGCGCGCCGGCCGGGCCGGCCGCCCCTGGAGGAAGCCCGTGACGACACAGGACCCGGACGTTCACGTTATCCCGGATCTCACCTTCAAGGTCGTCGAGCGCGAGGAGCTCGAGAAGCCCTACCGGGTGATCATCGAGAACGATGATGTGACACCCATGGACTTTGTGGTCGTTGTGTTGCGCGTCTTCTTCGGGCTTGGCTTTGAACGGGCGATGACGGTCATGCTCACGGCCCATAACGAGGGGCGCGCCCACGTCGCGACGCTCCCCTACGAGGAGGCCCAGGAGCGTGTCTACAACGCCCACCACGCCGCCCGCGAGGCTGGCTATCCGCTGACCTTCTACCTGGAGCCCGATGAGTAGCCGGCAGGCGCCGCGTGGCCCGCTGCGCCTTGCCACCCCCACTGTGGAGCCATGATGACCCGGCCACGTCTCGCCGCGATCGGCCTGCTCTGGCTGGCCCTGATCGCCGGCTGCGCCCCCGCTACGTCGCAGCCACCCACTACGCGCCTGACAGCCTCGACGCCTGCGGCTGCCGCCTCCACCGCCGTCGCCAGCCCGGCTCCGCCCCCCGTCTTCGCCGCGGGCAGCACGGTTGCCGGTGTCGATGTTGCCGGCCTGAGCCTCGTCGAGGCCGAGCAGCGGCTCACGGCGACGCTCAAATCCCCCGCAGCGATCGAACTGCGCGCCGGCAACGCCCGCCTGAGCATTGCCGGCGCGGCCATCGACCTCCAGGCGCCGGTCGATAGCTTGCTCGACCAGGCCAGACCGGCCCTCGATGCTGGCAGCCCGGCCAGCGTGCCCGCTAGCCTCAGCTTCGACCCGGTGGCGCTGCGCAGCGAGCTCGGCGCGCTGGCCACCGAGCTCGCCGAGCCGCCCGCGATCAGCGTGATCACCAGTACCGAGGTGCTCTCGCGCAGCTTCGCCTTCACCCCCGGTCGCGCGCTCGACGTCGATGCGGCCGTCGAGCAGGTCGGCGCGCGCCTCGCAGCCGGCGACAGCGGCCCCTTCAGCCTCACGCTCGCCACGGACCCTACGCCGCCCCGTGTGCCGCTGGAGCAACTGCGCGAGCAACTGGTCGCCATGGCTGCCGAATGGCCCGGTGTGGTCGGCCTGCAACTGATCGATCTGGCCAGTGGGGAGACGATCGGGCTGAACGAGCATAGCGTCTTCGCCGGGGCCAGTACGATCAAGACGGCGATCATGCTGAATGCCTACATCAACCTCGAGCGCTTCGACCAGCTTGAGGAGACCTGGCTCAAGAAGATGATCGTCGAGAGTGATAATCTGGCGGCCAATGGGCTGCTGGCCGCCGCCGCCGGTGGGCAGGGTACCGCGTACGCCTTCACCGGCGCCGAGGCGATGAGCACGATGCTCCAGGAAGAACTGGGCCTCAAACACACCTACCTCTATGTCCCCTTCGAGGCAAGTGACTACATCAAGCTCTACAAGCCGAAGTTTCGCTGCGGCCCACAGGGCCCGGTCGGCGCGAAGCCCTACACCGAGCACGGAAATTGCCTGCGCGCCGAGCCCGCCTCGATGGCCCGGCTCTACCAGTTGATCGACCAGTGTGCCGGCGGCGAGGGGTTGCTGCTCGAGCAGTTCGCGCGGCTCAGCCCGCGGCGCTGCCAGGAGATGCTCGACCGCCTGGCGACCAATGACGATCGTACGCGCATGGTCGCCGGCGTCCCCGAGGGTGTCCGCGTCGAGCATAAGAGTGGCTGGATCGATGACATGCAGGCCGATGTGGGCATTGTGCGCAGCGAGGGCGGCGATTACGTGCTCTCCGTCTACATCTACCGGCCGATCCCCAGGGGCCGCTACTTCTGGCCGGACGAGGTGATGGCCCCCGTGGTAGCAGCCTTCTCGCGCCTGGTCTATACGGCCTACAATCCGCTGCCACTGGCGCCGACCGAACCGTAGCCGGGGCTTGAGCATCGCACGCGGCCCCCTGAGGAGTCTATGGCCACTCTGCCGATCACCCGCCTGGTGCTCTTCAAACACGGCGTTGGCTATTTCGAGCGCCGCGGCGCCCATAGCGGCGAACAACTGGCGCTGAGCTTCCCACGCGAAGCGATGGACGACGTGCTCAAAAGCCTCGTCGCGCTCGACCTCGGCGCCGGCCAGGTGCTCGGCGTCGACTTTGCAACTCCCGAGGACCGCGCCGCCCGCCTCGCGCGCGGCAGCATTCACCTCTCCGATGAGCGCAGCCTGCTCGACCTGCTGCGCGACCTGCGCGGCCGCGCCGTGCGCTGCACCCTCGCCGAGGGCAAGAAGGCGGCGAACGCCGAAGGCCTGGTGGTCGGCGTGGACTATGAGCCCGAAGAGCCGCTGAAGCGCGCCGCACTTTCGCTCTACGAGCCGGCCACGCGCCAGCTGCGCACGCTGTCCATCGCCGAACTGGCCCGGCTCGAATTGCTCGACGACGGCGCCGCTGACGATCTCGACTACTTTCTGCGCGCCGCCCGCAGCGAAGAGCAGCGCCGCGACGCGACGCTGCGCCTCTCGCCCGGTGAGCACGAGTTGCTTATCGGCTATATCGCCCCCGCTCCGGCCTGGCGCGTGAGCTACCGGCTGCTCTTCGAGGAGCAGCCGGTGGATCAGCCGGAGGCATCGGTCGCGCTGCTTCAGGGCTGGGGACTGTTCGACAATCAGCTCGACGAGGACCTCAACGGGGTGGCGCTAACGCTGATGGCCGGTATGCCCGTTTCGTTCCGCTACCGGCTCTACACGCCCCACACCCCCGAGCGCCCACTGATCGCCGACGAGGAGCGTACGGTTGAGGCACCGATCAGCTTTGCGAGCGCGCCGCCGGCCGCGCCCAGAGTCGACGCGATGCTGGCCGAGTCCGCGATGGCCTATGAGCCCGCCGAGCATGCCCGCACGATGCGCCTCGCCACCCGGCGCCTCGAGGAGACGGTGCAGAGCGCCGCCGCCGGCGAGGCGCGCGCCGCGCTCTTTGCCTACCGGATCGCGCACCCTGTCAGCGTCGCCCGTGGCCAGTCGGCCATGGTGCCGATCGTCAGCCAGCGCCTGCCCGCCCGCCGCGAGTTGCTCTACAATGGCACGAAGTATGCGCGCCACCCGATTGCCGCGCTGCGCCTCGACAACGCCACCGGCCTGACCCTCGAACGCGGCCCGGTTACGGTGCTCGAGGATGGCGACTACGCCGGCGAGGCGGTGCTGCCCTTCACCCGCGCCGGCGCCGAGCTGATCGTGGCCTACGCGGTGGAACTGGGCATCAGCGTCGAAGAGGAGCGCCGCGGCGAACGCCAGCTCGCCGGGATCAGTCTGCGTGGCGACTACGCGCTGATCGAGGAGCACGACCTGGCGATCACCAGCTACGAGCTCACCAGCAGCCTCGACCGCGCAACCGAGGTGACGGTCGAACACCAGTGCCTGCCCGCCTACACCGTGGTCGGGCCGCGGCCCCCCGACGAGGAACGGGCCGGCCTGGCCCGCTGGCGCGTGGCCTGCGCGCCCCGGGCCCGCACCAGCTTCAGCGTCACCGAGCGGCGCCTGGTCAGCCGCCAGGAGGCCGTGCGTAGCCTCACCGGGGCCCAGTTGCGCGCCTTCCTCACCGGCCGGCTGCTCGATACCGCCACCGTGCTCGCCCTCGGTGAGGTGCTCAAGCTCTACCAGCAGGTTGACGCCGCCGAGACGCAGCTGCACGAGCTCGACACGCAGCGCGAGGCGATTTTCAAACAGCAGCGCCAGATCCGCGGCAACCTGGAACCGCTTGGCCGCGAGGGCGAGGAGGGCGCCCTGCGCCAGCGCTACGTCGCCACCCTTGGCGAGCTTGAGGACCGCCTGGCCGCCCTCGCCGCCGAGGAGACGCGCCTGCGCGAAACGATCGCCCGCCTGGAGGAGCAGGCGGCAAAGCGCCTGCAGAAACTGGCGAAAGCCTCGTGACAATCACGATCATACCCCTATGCCACCGCGCCTCGACCTCCGCACGCTGCTGATCATGCTGGGCGCCCTGGCCATCGGCGTGGCCTGGGCGGCCTTCAACCTCGCCGCGACCGGCGGCGCGCGCAATGACGCCACGGTGCGCCCCCTGGTCTGGACGGTGTTCGCTGCACCGGCAGCGCTCTTCAGCGGCTGGCTGATCGCTCGTCGCCAGGAACTGGGCCTGGCCGCCTTCTGCTGCTTCTGCCTCTACTTCTTCACCTTCTTCGTCGCCCAGCGCATCGAAACCCTCGTCGTCAGCAGCGAGGTCGCCCGGGCCAATGGACACAGCTTCTACTTCACCACCGCGATCGTCATCCACGCCCTGGCGGGCGCCGGCCTGGCCCTCTGGCGGGCGCTGACGCCGCCCCGTGAGCCGGTTTTGTTATAATTCAGCTGTCGGCCCTTCGCCAGCCACCGGCCCAACCCGTCCAGGTACACCCGATGACCACACCCCGCGAGTACCAGGAGCAGCTCGAAGCACGGCTGCTCTCGCCCTACGCCGCCCAGAGCAGCGCGGCGGTGCGCGAGCGGCCTGAACCACCCTGCACGGTGCGCCCGGCCTACCAGCGCGATCGCGACCGCATCCTCCACTCCAAGCCCTTCCGGCGCCTCAAACACAAGACCCAGGTCTTCATCGCGCCCCTCGGCGACCACTACCGCACCCGCCTGACCCATACGCTTGAGGTGACCCAGGTCGCCCGTACCGTCGCGCGGGCCCTGCGCCTCAACGAGGATCTCACCGAGGCGATCGGCCTGGGCCACGATATCGGCCACGCGCCCTTCGGTCACGCCGGCGAGACGGCGCTGACCCGCATCTTTCCCGATCACTTCCGCCACAACGAGCAGTCACGGCGCATTGTCGAGATCCTCGAACGCAACGGCCAGGGCCTCAACCTGACCTACGCGGTCCGCGAGGGCATCTACCTGCACTCCAAGGCTCGCCGCGACATTATGACCACCGCCTGGGGCACCGCCAGCACGCTTGAGGGCCAGTTGATCAAAATCTGCGACAGCGTGGCCTATATCAACCACGATATCGACGACGCCATTCGCGCCGGTGTGCTGCGCGAGGAAGAATTGCCCGCCGAGGCGATCGCGGTGCTGGGCCACAGCCATCGGGAGCGCATCAACACCATGGTCGGCGACATGATCCGCCACAACTGGTGGGCCACCGGCGAGGAGCAGCCGCCCGACCCGCCGCTGATCGGCATGAGCCCGCCCATCCTCGCCGCTACCAACCAGTTGCGCGACTTTATGTTCCGTACCGTCTACCAGGACCAGCGGGCCAGAGCCGAGAGCGAGAAGGCGCGCTTCATCATCGAAACGCTCTATGCCCATTTCGTCAAGCACCCCGAGCAGATCCCCGAGGAGTTGCAACGGATCAACCAGCAGCGTGGCGAACCGGTCGAGCGCATGGTCGTGGATCACATCGCCAGCATGACCGACCGTTACGCGATTGAGAGCTTCAAGCGCATCTTCATCCCCCGGACCTGGGGGGCGTGAAACCTTGTGTGAGCCGGAGTTGCCCCCCATGGCCAAGATCGAGATCCACGCCTGGTATCGCCAGTATCGCAAGCTCAAGGCCGAGGCCGCCGATGCGATTCTGCTCTTTCGCTTCGGCGATTTCTATGAGACCTTCGACGATGACGCGAAGCTGGTGGCCGAGTTGCTCGATGTCACACTCACGCGCAAAGATTACGCCGTGGACAAGAGCAAGCCCCGCGAGCGCCAGAAGCTCTACGCGCCGATGGCGGGCATGCCCTACCACGCCGTCGAACGCTACGTGAGCGACCTGGTGGGCCGCGGCTACCGGGTGGCGATCGCCGAGCAGATCACCGAAACCGAGGCGACCCGCACCGATACCCGCCCGCGCTCGGTCTTCGCAGCGGGGATCCAGCACGTCGCCCCCGGCGAGAGCGAGCGCCGCATGGTCCACCGCGAGATCGTGCGCGTGATCACGCCCGGCACAATTGTCGACCTGTCGATGCTCACGGCGACCAGCAACAACTACCTGGCCGCGGCGATCGTCGAGGGTGATACCGTCGGCCTGGCCTACGCCGACCTCAGTACCGGCGAGTTCGCTGCGGTGGAGTTCAGCGGCGAGCGGGCCGCCCAGCACCTGCAGGGTGAACTGGCCCGCCTTCAGGCCGCCGAGGTGCTCGTGCCCGATGTCGAGAGCCTGCGCCTGCCTGGCCTGGCCCCCGCCGAAGCGCGCCTGACCCGCGACCTCGCCCCGATGACGAAGGACGAGCGCGAGTTGCTGCTGCCCCACGAACGGGTGGCCCGCCGCCTCGATAGCCAGAGTGAGGCCCGCTGGGCCCGTGGCCACGTCACGGCCTGGCCGGCCTGGCGCTGGGATCTCGCCGAGGCCCGCGAGGTGCTGCTGCGCCAGCTCCGCGTCGGCGCGCTCAGCGCCTTCGGGCTCGACGACCGCCCGCTCGCCGCCCGCGCCGCCGGCGCCCTGGTCCAGTACGTCCACGCCACCCAGCGCCACCAGGCTGCCCAGCTCAATACCCTGCGCGTCTACGCCAGCTCCAGCTTTATGTTTCTCGACCCACAGACGCGCCGCAATCTCGAACTGCTCGAAGCCAGCCGCCAGGGCGCGCGCAGTTCGCTCGTGCACGTGCTCGACCGCACCCGCACGCCTATGGGCGCGCGCCTGCTGCGCCGCTGGATCGCCCAGCCCCTCGTCGAACTCGCGCCGCTGCAGGCGCGCCAGGCCGCTGTGGCCCGCCTCGTTGAGCAGACACTGCTGCGCGCCGAGTTGCGCGAAGCACTCGGCCCGGTGGGCGATATGGAGCGCGCCCTCAACCGTATCGCCCAGGGTGTCGCCGTCGCCACGCCCCGCGACCTGGTGCAACTCCGCGCCTCGCTGCGCGCCCTGCCTGCCGTGGTCGCCGCTGCCGGCGCCCACCTCGCGGAGCTGATCAACCTTGACGTGAGCCCGGAGCAGCAGCCTGCAGACACGCCCGCAGCCGGCGCCGCCCCTGCCCAGGATGACGAGGCGGGCGCCGAGGACGAACTGTTCGCTGACAGCGCCGCGCCACCAGCAACGCCCGGTTCACAACCC
This sequence comes from Chloroflexaceae bacterium, assembly GCA_034432515.1. GTDB lineage: Bacteria > Chloroflexota > Chloroflexia > Chloroflexales > Chloroflexaceae > JACAEO01. The sequence continues at coordinate 9,352 of DAOUBZ010000390.1, forward strand.
GCCGCCCCCACCCCTGCGCTCGATCCCTGCAGCGATGTGCTCGACCTGCTCGAGCGCGCGCTGGACGACGACCCGCCGGCACTGCTCGGCGCCTCGAACTACCTGCGCACCGCCGAGGAGGGCGCTGAGCGCCCGCGCCGGGTCATCCGCCCCGGCTTCGAGCCGCGCATCGACGCCCTGGTGCGAGCCAGTCGCCACGCCCAGGAGTTCATCGACCGGCTGGAGGTCAGGGAGCGCGAGCGCACCGGGATCAAGTCGCTCAAGGTGGGCTACAACAGCGTGTTCGGCTACTACATCGAGGTTTCGCGCAATGCCGATGAGCGGCTCATTCCGCCGGATTACGAACGCAAGCAGACCCTGGTCGGCGCCGAGCGCTATATCACGGCTGAGCTGAAAGAGTACGAGCAGATCATCGACCGGGCCAGGCTCCAGCTTACCGACCTGGAGCGTGAGGCCTTCGCGCGGCTCTGCGTAGAGGTGAGCGCCCAGGTGGAGCGGCTACGGCGCGCCGCGCGAACACTCGCCCACCTCGATGTGGTGCAGTCGCTCGCCGAGGCGGCGGTGCGCGGCGGCTATGCGCGCCCCACCCTCGACGAGAGCACCCGCCTGCATATCGTCGCCGGGCGCCACCCGGTCGTCGAACAGATGCTCGCCGAACCCTTTGTGGCCAATGATGTCACGCTCGCCACCGATGACGCCCAGCTGCTGATCATCACCGGCCCCAACATGGCCGGGAAGTGCGTCAGCGGCGGGACCCTGATCTTCACCGATCAGGGGCTCGTGCCGCTGGCCGAACTGATGCCTGCGCAGGCCGCCGAGGGGGCATTCACGCCCATCGCCTGTGCGGTCAAGGGGCGCCACGCCCGACGCCAGGCAACCCATTTCTACCGCGGCGGACGCCAGGCGACGATCAGGATCACCACGCGGCACGGCTACCAGCTGGAGGGCACGGCGGAGCACCGCGTCTGGGCGCGTTTGCCTGATGGCCGTGAGGGCTGGAGGTACCTGGGCGAGCTTGGCCCGGGTGATGTGCTGGCAATCGACCGGCAGATCAACCTGTGGGGCAACCAGGATGCGATCGTGCCGCCGGACGGGCTCCCCGCAGCCGCACGCGCGTGCCTGCCCACCCGGCTCACCCCCGATCTCGCATACCTGGTCGGACTGCTGATCGCCGGCGGGACCTTGACCGACCACGACGGGGGCAGCCTCGCGACCCGCGATCGGTTCATCGCCGATCAGCTGCGCCGGATCGCGTGGGAGCAGGCTGGCTACCAGGCGCCGGCGAACGGCCAGGCCTGCGCGATCACGAGCAGGCTGGTGCCCACGTTCTTGCACGCGCTCGGCCTGGACTACTGCCCGGACCACGAGCAGCACGTCCCGGCTTCGATCATGCGCGCCTCACGTTCGGTTGTGGTCAGCTTCCTGCAGGGGCTCTTCGATACCAACGGGGTAGCGAACAGGCGCACCGGCACGGTGCGGCTTTCCACCGCCTCGCCGCGGCTCGCCCACGAGGTGCAGTTGCTGCTGCTCAACCTCGGCATCATCGCCGCTCGCCGCACACAGACGACCAGCCAGCAGCTGGCGATCACCGGGCGCGACGCCCTGCACTTCCACGAGCAGATCGGGTTCCGGCACCCGCGCAGCCAGCGACGCGCCACCTATGCAGCGGCGGTGCACGTGGCGCAACCCGGCACACGCTCGAGTACCATGGAACACGTGCAGCCCAGGCGCACCCCGGTCGTTGCCCGGCCCGTGGCCCATGGGCGCAAGCCGTGGGTCACCGCCAGCGTCGCCGCCGGTACGCCGAGCGGGCGCGCTGCGCTGAGCCCCTTGCGTGCACCGCGCAGCGTCGATGCGCCAGCGTTGCCAGCCCTCCCGCAGTCGAACTACTTCTACGATGCGATCATCGGTTGCGAAACCGGCGAGGCAGAGGTGTACGATCTGTCCGTAGCCGAGGAGCACGCCTATGTGGCCAACGGGCTGGTCAGTCACAACTCGACCGTGCTACGCCAGGTCGCGCTGATTGTGCTGATGGCCCAGATCGGCTCGTTCGTGCCGGCTGCACAGGCCGAGGTGGGCCTGGTTGACCGCATCTTCACCCGGATCGGCGCGCAGGACGACATCGCCACCGGCCAGTCTACCTTCATGGTCGAGATGACCGAGACGGCCGCGCTGCTGCTGCAGAGCACCCGGCGCAGCCTGATCATCCTTGATGAGGTGGGGCGTGGCACTTCGACCTACGACGGGATGGCGATCGCCCGCGCAGTGGTCGAATACCTGCACAATGAGCCACGGCTGCGCTGTCGCACGCTCTTCGCCACCCACTATCACGAATTGACGGCTCTGGAGGAACTGTTGCCGCGGGTGCGCAACTACCACATGGCTGCGGTCGAGCAGGACGGGCAGGTAGTGTTCTTGCACGAACTACGCCCTGGCGGCGCCGACCGCTCCTATGGCATCCACGTGGCCGAACTGGCCGGCATCCCCCGCGCCGTCACGGCCAGAGCCAGCGAGTTGCTGGCCGAACTGGAGGGGCGCAGGGCGACCCGGCGCCAGCCCGACGCAGCGCCACCCGCCGGGCCGGCGCCGGCCGTCGATGATGGCGATGCTCCCGACCCGGGTGCGG
>DAOUBZ010000391.1:0-11413 GCA_034432515.1 Chloroflexaceae bacterium
GCGAGCTGGCGCCCCCCTGGGTGCTGCCAGATGCGCCAGGGCCTGACGCCAGCGAGCGCGCAGCTCCGGCGGTAGCCCCGCAGCCTGGCCCGGCGCTCCCGCCGCTGCGGGTCGTCGGCCAGGTGGGGCTGACTTACATCGTGGCCGAGGCCCCCGAGGGCATGTACCTGATCGACCAGCACGCCGCCCACGAGCGCATCACCTACGAGCGGCTGATGGCCCAGTACGCCCAGGGCGCCGTGGAGTCACAGGGCATGCTCTTGCCTCAGGCGGTGCCCCTCGCGCCCGCGGCGACCGCGCTGCTGCTGGGCAATCACGAGCAACTGGCCGCCTGGGGCTTCGCCCTGGACGCCTGGGGCGACGGCGTGCTGGTGCGCGCCACTCCGGCCACACTGCCCCCCGAGGAGCTGAGCCGCGCGCTGCACGAGCTCGCCGACCGCCTGGCGGGCCGCGGGGGTTCCACCCCGCTCGACTGGCGCGAGGCCATGCTGATCACCCTCTCCTGCCATACCTCGGTGCGCGCCGGCCAGCCGCTCAGCCTCGAAGAGATGCGCCAGTTGCTACGCCAGTTGGAGCAGTGCGTCAGCCCCCGCACCTGTCCTCACGGGCGACCAACCATGATCCTTATGACGCCGGTTCAGCTCGAGCGCCAGTTCGGCCGCCGCACGTAGCGCCCTGAGCGGCGTGATTGCGCTGCTCGCGGCCCAGGCGCCGGCGAGCGTGGATCTGGCCGTCCAGATCGAGTTGAGTCAGCGCATTCCCTGCCGGCTGATTGCCCGCCATGTGCCGGAGCGAGATTGCCGCCGCCTGCCTGCGGCCAGGTGGAGCGCATTGCCAAACGCAAAGGGCGCAGCGTGAGCGCCAGCACCCGCGCCCTCTGCACCTGGGATGTGATCAAGCTGTTGTTCAAAGTACGATACCTGGGGAGCACACGCCCGATCGATGATCGAAAACGACGCAATCGATGGCCCGATTGCCTGCACGTCGCATCTGCGATGAAGGAGCACCGATAAGCGGCGCAGGACCGGAGGCGCGGATGAGCATACGCGATCGCTTCACACCGGCGGAGTGGGCCGATCTCTGCGCGGCTCCCTTCGCGGCGGGGATGTACGTCGCTACGGCGAGTGGCGGGCAGTTGCAGTATACCCAGGAGATGACTGCCCTGCTGCGGGCGGTGCGCCGGAGTGTAGCCCACGGCGGGCCGATCGCCGAAGCGATTGGCCAGGAGTTTGGCGGGCGCTTCGCCAACAAACTGGGCACCGGCGAGGACGCGATCATGCCCCACGAGCGTAGCGAGATGCTGGCTCTGGTGCAGCGCGCCGGCGCCGCGCTGGAGCGGGCCGGTGGCGAAGCGGCGCCGGCCTACCGCCGCTGGGTCTACGGCCTGGCCGCCCACGTGGCCTCAACGGCACGTGATGGCGGCGTGCTTGGCCTGGGCGGACGCACCGTTGCTGCGGCGGAGCAGGCCGCGCTGGCTGCGATCAGCGCGGCCCTCGGTGAGCGCAGTTCATCACGTTCAGGCATGCTGTAACTGTTTTGACAGCCCGCGGCCGATCCAGCCATGGTATGCTCTGTTCGCGGAATGACCGGAGCGAAGGAGACGACCATGGCCGCCATCCCTGCACAACCACCCTGCCTGACGCGCCACGCCGTGATCCTGGCCGCCGGCGAATCGACCCGCACCCGCCCGCTGACCCTGCACCGCCCGAAGCCGCTCATCCCGCTCCTCGGGCGGCCACTGCTGGCCCACATCCTGGACGCACTGGTGGGCCTGGTCGAGCGGGTGACCCTGGTGGTTGGCTACCGCGCCGAGATGATCGAGGCGACCTTCGGTGCATGCTACCGCGGCATCGCGCTACGCTACGTGCGCCAGGAACTGATGAATGGCACAGCCGGCGCACTGCTGGCCGCCGGCCCGATCGACGAACCGTTCTTCCTGCTCTATGGCGACAACCTGGTGGCGCACGAAGATGTCCTGGGGGTCTGCCGGGGGCGCTACGGGGTAGCCGGGCTGCAGGTGAAGGATGCCCGCTCGTTCGGCGTGCTGGAACTTGACGATGGCCTGGTGCGCGGCATCAGCGAGAAGCCAACAAGCCCTCCCCCCGATGCGCTGGCCAACCCAGGGATCTACCACTTCGACGGCGCGGTCTTCCCGCTGCTGCGACGGATCACGCCCTCGCCCCGCGGTGAACTGGAGCTCACCGACCTGATCGGCGCCCTGGCCGCAGGAGCGCCGGTGCTACCCCACATCTGCGAGGGGTACTGGGTGCCGGTGGGGACACCCTGGGAGGCGCTGAGTGCGGCGCAGTTCCTGCTCGCGCGGCGGGGAGGCGATCAGGTCTGGATCCACCCTGAGGCCCGCATCGAGCCAGGCGCGCAGATCATCGGCCCGACAGCAATCGACGCGGGCTGTGTCGTCGGCGCTGGCGCCGTGGTGGTCGCCTCGGTGCTCGGCCCCGGGGCAACGGTGGGCGTAGAGGCAAGCGTGCAGGCCTCGTGGCTCGACGACGGCGCGCTGGTGGGTGCCGGCGCGCGGCTGGAGGCCCAGCCCTTTGCCGAGCTCTGGCCCTCAGCCGAGACCCGCGGCCTGCTGAGCCGCGAACAACTGATTACGCGCGGCGCCGTGCTGGGGCGCGACGCCGTGGTGGCCGCGGGGGCGGTGGTAGCCCCAGGGACGATCGTGACGGGCTAGTGCTCGGCTAAACGGTCGTCCGGCAGGCGCGAGGTGGCTACGCGCCACGGTGGGTAGCCACCTCACCACTGTGTCCTGACCGGACCCGCGCACTCACCACATCTCGCGCAAGAGCGTGAGCAACTCCTCCTCGGTCGCCGCACGGGGATTCCAGAACATAGCCGCCTCGACAGCGGAGAGGGCGGCGAGTTCGGGCAAGGCCTCCTCCGGGATCTCCACGTCGCGGAGGCGCAGGGGCAGCCCGCAATCGGCCGCCAGGGTCTTCACCGCGCTGATACCATCGGCGATCACCTCCTCGTCGCTCCGCCCGCCCGCGTTCACGCCCATGGCCCGCGCAATGCGCACATAGCGCTCGGGGGCGACGGGAGCGTTGAACTGCATACCGTAGGGCAGAATGATCGAGTTCAGCGTGCCGTGGTGCACGGGATAGTTGGCGCCAATCGCGTGCGAGATGGCGTGGATCACGCCGAACCAGCTGTTCGAGCAGGCGATCCCGGCCATGCAGGAAGCCATGAGCATCTGGCTGCGGGCCTCGAGGTTGTGGCCCTCGTGGACTGCGTCGCGCAGGTAGCTGGCGATGATATCGATCGAGGCGAGGCCCAGGCTGTCGCTGAACGGGTTGTTCTCGGTCGAGACATAGGCCTCGATCGCGTGGGACAGGGCATCCATCCCGGTGGCGGCCGTCAGCCGCGGCGGTAGGGTGAGCGTCAACTCCGGGTCGAGCACGGCGACGTCCGGCACGAGGTAGCGGCTGGCCAGGCTGATCTTGCGGTTCTCCGTCTCATCCTTGATCACGGCAACCACCGTCACCTCGCTGCCGGTGCCGGCGGTGGTCGGCACGGCAATCAGCGGGATCAGCGGCTGGGTGATGGTATTGTAGCCCTCGTACTGCGGAATATCGCCGCCGAGGGTGACCAGGATGCGCACGCCCTTGGCGGTATCGATCGGGCTGCCGCCGCCGACGGCAATCAGAATGTCGGCCTTGGCGTCGCGAGCCGCCTGCGCGGCCTCGACCACCGTGGCCAGCGAGGAGTTGGGGGGCACATTGTCGTAGACCCCGGCGACTGACACCAGACCATCGAGCCCGGCCAGGATCGGCTCGAGCAGGCCCGCCGCAATCACACCCTTGTCGGCGATGACGAAGGCCTGGTGCGCCCCCAGATCGTGCACCAGGTTGCCAAGCTCCCGCGCCAACCCCACCTTGTATTGCACACGCCCCCCGAGGCCAAACTCGAAGAACTCCTGCATGCCACACCGTCCTTTTGTCTCACTGCGTCATGTCGTAGCCCTATTATACGGGGCTTGTGAAGAGGGGGCGACCTCTAACAACCTTCTAATTGCGCAGTGGCACTGCTTCAGGTACAATACCCGTCAGCAGTTACTAGTCAATGGTGAACGCCAGGGAGGGTGCACGAAGCTATGCCAACCTACGTCTATGCATGTGATGCCTGTGGCAAGCAGTTCGAGCAATTCCAGAGCTTCAAGGACGAGCCGCTCAGCGTCTGTCGCTGTGGCACGGCAGGCCGGGTACGCCGGGTGATCCAGCCGGCGGGCGTGGTCTTCAAGGGCTCCGGATGGTACATCAACGACAGCCGCGGCACGAGCAGCAGCACGGTGAGCGGCGAAAGCGCCAGCACCGAGACGAGTGCGAGCAGCGAGAAGAGCACCAAGAGTGAGTCTTCCTCCACCAGTTCCGAGGCGTGAGCCTACGCACCTCCTGATGACGCCGGCCGCAGCCGCGCGTCGCGCCAATCCTTCTCGCCCTGGGTGCGTCTGTCGCTAGGGGCGTCGCGATCTGCGGCGCCCCTGCACGTACTTCCGTCGCCAGCCGTCGCCGGAAATCACCCTAGCGGAAGGCTCTCCCATGTCAGTCTCCAGCGCCCTGCGCGTGCTCCGTGATGATGTGCGCGCGATTTTTCGCAATGACCCGGCCGCGCGCAACCTGGCCGAGGTATTGCTCTATCCCGGTCTGCACGCGATCGTGCTCCATCGGCTTGCCCATGCCCTCCACCGGCGGCGGGTGCCCTTCCTGCCGCGACTGATCTCGCAGCTCTCTCGCTTCCTCACCGGCATCGAGATCCACCCCGGCGCCCGCATCGGCCGTGGCTTCTTCATCGACCACGGCATGGGGGTCGTGATCGGCGAGACCGCCGAGATCGGCGACTGGGTGATGCTCTACCAGGATGTCACGCTTGGCGGCACCGGTAAGCAGAAGGGCAAACGCCACCCCACGCTGCACGACCATGTCGTGGTAGGCGTGGGCGCGATCGTGCTCGGCGACATCACGATTGGCGAGGGCGCGCGCGTGGGTGGCGGGGCGGTGGTGGTCAAGGACGTGCCGCCCCACGCGACCGCGGTCGGCGTGCCGGCTCGCGTCGTCGCCACCCGCGACCCGCGCACCGGCGTGACGCGCCGGGTTGAGGAGTTGCCCGACCCGGAGGGCGAGATGCTGCGTGGGCTCCACGACAAGGTGCTCGAACTCGAGGCGCGCCTCGCCGACCTCGAAGCGGTGACCCATACCCATCACGCCGAGCATCATCTCAGCTACGATGCCCTCCCGGAGAGCCTCTGGCGCATCCTCGATGAGCAGGAGCTCCCACGCAATGGCCGCGACCAGGAGTATACGCTGGGTGAGGGGATTTAGGAGAGCGTGGCAGACGTCTGCTGATGGTTTCGGGCGCTGACCCGAGAGGCGAGGAGGCGATACAATCGCCTCCCCGCATCCTCGCGCTCCCACCCGCAACGCACTTCTGAACAGCTGTACCAGGACCCCGCATGTCACTTCAGATCTACAATACGCTGACCCGCACGACTGAGCCTTTCACGACGCTCGAGCCCGGCGTGGTGCGGATGTACGTCTGTGGCGTCACGCCCTACGACGAGGCCCACATCGGCCATGCTATGTCGGCGGTGGTCTTCGACGTCATCCGCCGTTACCTCGAGCATTGTGGCTACCGGGTGCAGCATATCGTCAATTTCACCGATGTCGACGACAAGGTGATCGCGCGCGCCGCGCAACTGGGGCGCGATGCCCTGGAGTTGTCGTCGGAACTGGCGGAGGAGTTCCTGGCCCAGCTGCGGGCGCTCAACGTCCAGCCGGCCACCGCCTACCCGCGGGTCACCCAGACCATTCCTGAGATCATCGCCTTCGTCCAGGGGCTGATCGACAGCGGGCACGCCTACGCCACCGATGGCGACGTCTACTTCCGGGTCGCCAGTGACCCCGACTATGGCAAGCTCTCCGGGCGCTCACTGGACGAGATGCTGGTCGGCACGCGCTTTGAGGTGGATGCGCGCAAAGAGTCGCCCGCCGACTTCGCGCTCTGGAAGGCAGCCCGGCCGGGCGAGCCCGCCTGGGAGAGCCCGTGGGGCCCGGGGCGCCCCGGTTGGCACATCGAGTGCTCGGCGATGAGCATGAAACACCTCGGCGAGCAGATCGACATCCATGGCGGCGGCAGCGACCTGGTCTTTCCGCACCACGAAAACGAGATCGCTCAGAGCGAGAGCCTCACCGGCAAGCCCTTCGCCCGCTACTGGGTGCACAACGGCATGCTCCAGCTCGTCAACCCGAAGACGCGCCAGGTGGAGAAGATGTCGAAGTCACTCGGCAACGTGGTCACCGTGGCCAGTTTCCTCGAACAGTACGATCCCGATGTCTTCCGCCTGATCGTGCTCAGCAGTTCGTACCGGAGCCCGCTCACCTACAACGGCGAGGTCGCTGCCGACAACGCCCGCAAGCTGGAACGGCTGCTCACCGGGCTACAGCCCGCGAGCGGCGCCAGCGAGGAGGGCGCTGCCGTCGCGGCGCTGGCTGCCGCCGTTACCACCGCGAACGCGGATTTTCGTGCCGCGATGGACGACGACTTCAACAGCGCGGGTGCGCTGGCCGCGCTGTTCGAACTGGTGCGGGCGATCAACAGCGCCCGCGACGCCGGGGTTGGCGGCGCGCCCTTTGCCGCCGCTCAGCGCGCCCTGCGCGAGCTGGCCGGCGTGCTCGGGCTCCGGCTCAGTCCCCGGCCAAAGGGCCGCCGCCAGGACATCGCGCCCTTTGTCGAGTTGCTGGTCGAGGTGCGGAACGAACTGCGCAAGGCCCGGCAGTTCGCCCTGGCCGACATGGTGCGCGGCCGGCTCGCCGAGCTGGGCGTAACCCTCGAAGATGGGCCCCAGGGAACACGCTGGAAGCTCTAGTGCCGCGTGGCAGACGTCTGCTGATGGTTTCGGGCGCTGACCCGAGAGGCGAGGATGCGATCGCTTCCTCACATCCCCGCATCCTTGCGCTCGAACCCGCAACGGACTCCTGGACAGCTGTACTAAGAGCCTATCCGAAAAACCGCCCCTTCGATACGCGCTGCGCGCTGCTCAGGATGCGATTTTTCGGTATCCTGTGTTATTCGGATAGGCGCTAAGGTCACGAGGGGGCGTCCGTGCGATCAAAAGAGTTTCGGCGCCTGGTGAGCGAGTTGGCGCGGGCCGGGGCACCGGTGCCCGCCCGCTGCCAGCACGCCAGCGCGTGCGGCGGCTGCGCCTTTCAGGATCGGGCCTACCCCGCCCAGCTCGCGGCGAAACATGAGGCGCTGACGCGTCTCTTCAGCGAGACCGGTACCCTGAGCGCCGAAGCGGCCGCCCGCCTTGAACTGGTCGCCTCGCCTGACCCCTATGGTTACCGGACGCGTATGGACTACGTGGCCACCAGGGGCCGCTTCGGCCTGCGCGCCCGTGGCAGGTTCAACCACATCATCGAACTGGCGGAGTGTCACCTGATCCCGCCAGCCGCCTTTGCCCCTGCCCGTGCCGTGTGGGAGGCGGCACAGACGCTCGGCCTCCCCGACTACAACCTGCGCAGCCACGAAGGCTTCCTGCGCTATGTTGTCGTGCGCCGCAGCCCCGACGAAGAACTTCTGCTGGCGGTGGTGACCGCCGATGGGCCGTACGAGGCCGCGATGGAGCAACTGGCCGCAACCGCCCTGGCGCAGCCCGGCGTGATTGGCTTCCACTGGCTGCACAACCCCACGCGCACCGATCTCTCCTTCGGCACACCGTTGCGCCACTGGGGCGCCGCGACCCTGCCGATGCGTGTCGGGGGCGCCTGGCTCCAGATCGGCCCCAACAGCTTCTTCCAGAACAATCTCCGGCTACTCGACCAGCTGCTCGCCGACGTGCGCAGCGCAGTTGTCGGCCCGCAAACGCCCACCAGTGTGGTCGACCTCTACGGCGGCGTCGGCACCATCGCCATTCACCTGGCGCCTCACGTTGGCCAGGTCCACTGCGTCGAGTCGGTGGCGGAGAGTGCGGCCCTCGCCCGGCAGAATGCCGAGACGAACGACGCCGCAAATGTCAACGCGATCTGCAGCGATGTCCTGCCCTACCTGCGCGCGCAGCCAGCGGGCGCCTGTGCGGTGGCCGTGCTCGACCCGCCGCGCACCGGGCTCGGCTCTGAGGTGTGCCGCGAACTGCTGCGGCTCGGCCCGCAGCGGATCGCCTATGTCTCGTGCAACCCGCTGACCCAGGTCGAGGATCTCCGTGTGCTGGCCAGCGACTACCGGCTGTGCTCACTGCGCGGCTACGACATGTTTCCGCACACCCCCCACGTCGAGACGCTGGCCGTGCTGGAGCGCTGCCTTTGAGGCAAGCCTCACACCCCACCGCGGGAAGCGGACGTTGCACAAGCCCGGGCTCATTGTTAGCGGATTGACAAAGAATACTCGTTCTGGTATTATCCGAACACTTGTTCGATGTGCCATACGGCTGCCGCCGGCCACTGCTGAAGGTCGGCGGCAGTTGTACAGCCCTGTGGCAACGAAGGGGTGCGAGCATGACAGTCACGAGCAAAGCGATCGACGGCAAGGGAGCGCGTGGCCTGGGATTGCCCGCGAGCTTCGGTCCGCTCGCCTATCTGGTGACGGCCGCGCTGGCCGTGCTGGCGAGCTACGTGCTGGTGAGCGCGGTGGTCGGCTGGGCGCAGGTACGGATCGACGACCTGCGCTACGGCCGGCCCCGGACAAGTCACGTCGCGGGCTATGTGGGTCACCCGGCGGAGGCGCCCGGGCGGCCAACCCGCCTGGTTGGCATGAACATCGACCGGCAGGTGGTCGTGCTCGAGTTGCCGGGCGGCGACGCCACCCAGGTGCGCAGTCTGCCGGGGCCGTATCTGTTCGGTGCGCGAGAAGATCTGACACCTGTGGTATTATCATTGCGCGACATGGACGGTGACGGGCGTGATGATCTGATAATCGATGTGCGCAACGAGCAAGTGGTCTATCTGAACCGTGATCAAGGGTTCCGCCTTCCCACGCCGGACGAGCAGACGCTGCTGGTCCAGGAGCGTCGCCCGTGAGCAATGCGGATCAATCACGTTCGGGGCGGCGGCCCGGAACAGGGCCGCCGGTCGAGCGCAAGTCAGCGGCGCAGCGCCAGCATTCACCACTGATCCCGCTCGAACCTGAAGACCTCAGCGTTACCGCGCGGCGAGAACCGCCAGCGCCGCTCGGGCCGCTGCTCAACGATGTTGAGGCGAGCCTGCCGAGTTTCGCTGAGACACGACCAGCACGCGAGGGGTGGCCCCTGGGCGGCGCGCAGGCCCGCCCAGGGGCGCGCGCGGCAGCGCCTGGCGAGCGATCGGTCCTTCTGCGGCAGCGCCTGGCGCGCGACCAGGCGGAATTGCGGGTCGCACCACAGGAGCCCGTCGCCAGGGTGGCAGGCGAGCCGCTCCGGATCGCGCATGATCGGCTGGCCGATGTCGAGGCGGATCTGCAGTTCGCCGAGTACCAGTGGATCAGCGAGCGCTTCGGCGCCTGGATCGGCAGGGTGGCCGCGCCGGCGGCGGGCGGCGCGCGCTGGTGGCTGGTCGGCGCCGTGGCAACGCTGAGCCTGCTGGTGCTGTTCGCGCTGGGCCGTGGTGGGGGCGATCCGACGCAGAGTCGCTGGCTCGGACCGCTCTTCGGCGGCGATGAAGCGGCGCAGGCCAGTCGCAACACCCTCTTCGCCGCAGCACGGCCGGTGGGCGACTACAACCTCCAGGGTCCGCCGAGCCTCACGCCCGATCAGATCGAACGCATCCTCAAAGCCTATGGCTCACCCGCCGTCGGCACCGGCCACGACTGGTACAACCTGGGGTTGAAGTACGGGATCGACCCGGCCTTCGCAGTGGCCTTCTTCATCCACGAGAGCGGCGCCGGTACCAACCCGAACTGGGCCGGCCTCAAACCGGGCGGGCAGACCACCCACAACGTTGGTAACATCATCTGCGCCGGCTACCCGAGTTGCTATGGCCGCTTCCGTGACTACGCAACCTGGGCCGAGGGCATTGAAGACTGGTATCGCCTGATCGACGTCGAGTACATCCAGGGACGCGGGACGAAGACGGTGGCCGAGATCATTCCGATCTATGCACCCTCCTTCGAAAACGACGTTGGCGGCTATGTCGACGTCGTGCAGCGCCTCGTCGATGAGTGGCGCGCCCGCGGAGTGCGCTAGTATGGAGCGCGGCCTCGGACGCGTGCGCATCATTGTGCTTCTGCTCGCGCTGTTCGGCGGCGGTTACCTCTGGATGCAACTCAGCAGCAGCGAAGGCGTGCGGCTGAGTGGCTGGGGTGGGCCGCTGCGGGCGGGTAGCGCAACCCAGGCCCTCGGCGCGCCCGTACTGCGCGGTCTCGCCGAGCCGCAGCAGGGCCGTGGCCTACCCGGGGACCTGCGGCCACAGGGCAATCCGCTCCGCGCAGCGAACACCGTGCTCACGCAGGGCTATGGCGTGGGCAGCCACGCGCCGGCCGCGGTCTGGGGCGCGGTCGACCTCGCGCTTGACGGTAACGGCGACGGTGCGGCTGACCCGGAGGGGAGTTGGCATCAGCCGATCTATGCGACCCATAGCGGGGTGGTCAAGACCACGGCGAACAGCTACCCGGCCGGCAACCACCTCTGGGTCACGAACGACGAGTATCGCACGGGCTACGCCCACCTGGCGAGCTTCGCGGTCGGCGATGGTCAGCGGGTGGAGCGCGGCGACCTGATCGGCTATATCGGCTCGACCGGGATGTCGTCCGGGCCACACCTCGACTACCAGGTCTGGGTCCGACAGGGTGACGCCTGGGTGAACGTGAACCCGATGGACTTTAACGTGCTGGAGGTGCTGCCGTAGCTGCTGCCGGGCAGGAGGGCGCGCAACATTAACCGTTCCGTTACCGTCGTATGAGCAGCGACGACGGAGCGGCCGTCGGTGACTGTGAGGAGCGCACGATGCAGCCCCGGCTTACGCGCAGCACCACCGAGTCAATGGTGGCAGGCGTCTGCGGCGGTCTCGCCGAGTATTTCAACATTGACCCGGTCATCGTCCGGTTGATCTTCGTGCTGGTCACCTTGACGAGTGGTTTGGGCCTACCGGTTTACCTCGTGCTCTGGATCCTGATGCCGAAAGCCAGCGCCGAGCACTCAGCCACCGGCGAGACGGTCAACCTCACCCTACCCCAGGACGCACCGTCTGGCGCCTATGTCCCCCCGGCACCCCCACGTGGCCGCAGCTGGCGCACCCTGGGCCTGATCCTGATCGGCATCGGCGCGCTGGTCCTGCTCGAACAGTTCGGCATCGATATGTCGCTGATCTTCCCGGCCCTGCTGATCGCGGCGGGTGTGATCCTGCTGCGCCGCAAACGCTGAGTTCGCACTCCTAGCAAGCGGCTGTGGGGCTTTGTAACGTCGTTGGGGCAAGCCCCAGACCCCGGTTTGTTG
>DAOUBZ010000392.1:0-3092 GCA_034432515.1 Chloroflexaceae bacterium
GGCCGGCGCCGTGGCAGGGCGCCAGTCCAGGTGGGCGCTCAGCGCCGGCGCCAGCGCTGCCCAGATCGCTGCCCGCGCCAGGACGCCAAGCTGCGCTTCGCGAATCGCCGCGCGCACCACCGAGGGCACACCCGCCGCCAGAGGCGGCAGCAGCGGCAACAGAAAGGCCAGTTCGAAGCCTGCCCAGGCCCAGAGCCATGCCCCTGCGCCGCCAGCGGGATGCCATGGCCAGGGCAGGGTCGCCAGGGCCAGCCCCGCGGCAGCCACACTGCCCGCGGCTGCCAGGCCCTCACGCGCGCGCAATCCAGCCCTGTAGGGCCACGTAGCACCGTGGCCGACAAGCAGCCCGTAGAACGCCCCCAGCCCGACGGCCGTCAGCAGCCCGGGGTACACGAGCACGGCAATGATTACGAGCAGAACATCCATACGATCTTGCGGAACCACAGTAGTGACGGTGTAAGGGAAGACTTGAACAAGCTTGACCGTCTGGCTCGACGCGATCAGGCACTGCACACAACGCCCCGTCGCTCCCCGATGCTACAGCGCCCGGATAAACGCCAGTTCGCGGATCGCTTCGTCAATCGTGGCCAGCAATGGTTGTGGAAAGAGGCCAATCCCCAGGCAGAGCAGCAGCAGCACCAGGGTCAGGGCGGCGGCCGAACGGGGCTCGGGCTCGAGCCGCCGCTGGGCCGGGCGATCAAGCTCGGTCTCCCACAGCAGCAGTGGTTCCTCCGGCACGGTCTCCTCGGAAGGGCCGAGCAAGCGCTCACTTGCGACCCGGGCCAGCCCCAGCCCAGCAAAAAGCGTGCTGAGCAGCAACGGGAGCAACTCGATCCAGCCGCGCTCGGCCGCCGCCTGGTAGATCAACAACTGGCTCATGGCCCCATTGAGCGGCGGCAGGCCGATCAGCGCCAGCCCACCCACCAGCAGACCTGTCCCGGCCACCGGCCAGCGGCGCAACAGGTCGCGGCGCACGACACCCGGTGGGCGCCCATCGGGCCGCTCCAGCAGACCCAGGCTGACAAATAGCAGCGTGACCGCCAGGGTCTGGTTCAGTGCGCCGAAGATCGCCCCGGCCAGCCCGATGCTCGAGACCGACGCCAGCCCATAGAATACCATACCACAATCATAGAGGATGAGATAGGCCAGCGTGCGCCGCAACGGGGCCGGCCCCACCGCCAGCAGCCCGCCAACCAGCGCGCTGACGATCGCGCCCAGCCGCATGACGCCATGGGCGCCCTCACTCTCCAGTAGCAGTGTCGGAAAGCTCTGGAACACCAGGATCAGCACGAGCAGGCTGGCCGTGTTCAGCAAGGTGATGATCAACGCGGCCACCAGCGGCTCGGCATAGTCGACCAGGTCGGTGAGCCAGGTGTGGAAGGGGATGAGCGCGAGCCGCAGCGCGAAACCCACCGTCAGCAGCGCCAGGATGAACTGCGCCGGCGAGATGCGCCCCGGCAGTTCGCCCGGACGGTAGATGTCGGTGAGCACGAAGGCGATATACATCAGCACGGCCGCCACCGTCATCAGCACCAGGTACTTGAGCGCCGCGGCAATCGCGCGCGTGCCCACCAGGTTGCTCGCGCCTGCCGGCAGATCCACGATCGCCAGCACCGCCGTCAGGCCGGTCGCCGCCAGCAGCAGTGTGGTGATGAACGGGTCCTGCAACAGTAGCACGGTGCAGACCTGCGACAGGGTGAGCAGCGCAATTGGCACGAAGTTCTCGCCATGGGGCAGGTGCCAGGCACCCACCATGGCAAAGCCGCCAATGGTCAGAAACAGCAGCAAGAAGACCCGGTTGAGCGGGCTGAGGGTCAGCGTGATGCCCAGGAAACGGGTTGGCGCATCGACCGGGATCTGGGTGGCGATCAGCAACTGGGCCAGCACCGTGCCCAGGGCGGCGAAGATCACCAGCCCGGTGCGGCGGCGGAGCACGAAGGTGCTCGCCGCCATCGTCACCGGGAAAAAGATGAGCAGCAGGTAGGCCATGGCTCAGCCTAACGCTTGTAGAGCTCGCTCAGCTCGAGGGTTTTGAGCCGTCCGTAAAGCAATCCGCTCAAATACGCGACGGCGAGGGCCAGCAGGACGTTGATCAGACTGAGCAGGACCAGGGGCACGACGTTCAGGCCACTGGCCTCCGGGGTGCTCACCACCGCAACATAGAGCAGATCGATGGCGCTGGTGCAGAGCAGCAGCCCAAGACCGATCTTGAGCAGGTCGGTGGCCGTGGCGATCGTCAACAGGCCGCTGAGCGTCAACCAGTACCAGGCGAAGTCGACCGCCGCAGAGGGGCCGATCGGGTAGATGCGCGGGAGCGCTAGACTGGCCATCAGCGCCAGCACGCCCGCCCAGAAGGGCACGACATAGTCACTGAACTGGAATGGCGCGCTGGCGCGCTGGCGCTGCGCCGCCCGCGCGGCCCTCCGCAACTCGGCCAGACCGAATTCGTCGAGGTTCTCGAGCCCGTACTCGCGCGAGAAGGTCAGCGCGGTGATCCCCAGGATCAGGGTGACCGCGACGCCGGTGATCAGCTTGACGAGCACCAGGGTGCTAAGCTCCAGCCCGAGAATCGCCAGGTCGGGCGGCACGAAGCGCTGCTGGGCCAGAAACAGCGCCTGGGCCAGGTAGTTCAGTAGCAGGGCGGCAAAGGTCAGCCGCCAGTCGCGGAACAGCAGCACCACTGCCGCCGTTGCCCCGATCGCAATGGTAAACCAGTTGATCTGCATGGTGTCTACTGTGCCATGAGCAGCATGATCGTGATCAGCGCCCCGAGGACGCCGAGCAGGTAGTAGCGTTGCTCGAACAAGCCCACCGGGATGCGCAGCACCTCGCTGGCCAGCTGCAGCGCCATCCACAGGCCGCGCAGCAACGGCGTCGGTCTGCCGAGCCAGGCCAGCGGCTGGAGCAGCGCACCCAGGGCCTCAGGAGCCAGGCGAACCGCCTCCTCGTCCGGATCGCGCACCAGGGTGCGTGCCGACCCCGCGCGGACCAGCAGGATGCCCAGCGCCAGCAGCGCCAGCCCGGCAGCCACGGCGACCCCCTGCACCACGGGCGCGATCGGCGCCCGGGCCGGCGCCAGCGGCAACGCGCCG
>DAOUBZ010000393.1:0-3480 GCA_034432515.1 Chloroflexaceae bacterium
CCGCTCGCGCAGCCAGTCCACGGCGCGGTAGGCCGTCGCCCGCCCGACCCCCGCGGGGTGGCGGGCCAGGGCGGCCGTGAGGGCCTCGGCGCTGAAGGGCGTGGTCTGCGCGGCGATCCAGCCGATGATCGCCAGTCGCGGCGCGGTGAGTCGCTGCCCGTCGGCGCGCAGGGCGGCGAGCACCCGCTCGCTCCAGTCCTCGACACTCAGCTCGACCACGCTGCCGTCCTCGCTCACGCCGACACCCGCCGCATCCAGGTCTGCTGAGCGGTGACGGCCTGCTCCAGCGACAGCTCGGTGCGGCAGCCGTCGAAGGCAGCCTGGAGCGCGGCCTCGTCGAGGTCGCCCGGCGTGCTCAGGAAGACCAGCTGGGTGCGGGGCGGCTCGTCGCCCCAGGGCTCGCCCAGGGTGACATTGACCCGCGGGCCGACCGCCTGGAGGATAGCGCGGCGGTGGGGTACCTCGGCCAGGTAAAGCAGGCCCTTGGCACGGAAGATCCCCACCGGCAGGTTCAGCACCACCTCGCGCAAGGCTTTCAGCCCGAACGGCTGCATGCTGGTGTAGCTCCACGAGCTGAACGCCGCCCCGTGGTCGTGGTCATGATCGCAGTCCGGCCCGTGCTCGTGGTGCTCGTGCTCGTGGTGCTCGTGGTGCTCGTGATCGCAGTCCGGCCCCTGCTCGTGATGCTCGTGGTGCGGCTGCGCTGGCGTTAGCTCCAGCTTGTAGCGACCGATGCCGAGCAGCAGGTTGAACGGCACCTCGCCCTGCACGGCGGGGAGGATACGCGCCCGCGGTACGATCCGGCGCACCCACTCCTCGACCTCAGCCCGCTGCGCTTCGTCCACCAGGTCAACCTTGCTGAGCACCACGATGTCGGCCGCACTCACCTGCTCGACGATCAGGTCTTCGTAGTGCTGCTGCTTGCGTACGTACTCGGCGTCCACCACGGTAATCACCCCGTCGAGGTTGAAGTACGGGCGCAGCTCAGGCAGCTCGAAGGTCTCGGCCACCGCCCAGGGGTCGCTCACCCCGCTCGCCTCGATAATGAGGTACTCCGGCGGCTCGCGCCGGCCAAGCAGCTGGAGTGCGGAGTTGAGCAGGTCGCCGCGAATGGTGCAGCAGATGCAGCCGTTGGCCAGCGAGACGGTCTCGCCCTCGACGCCGACAACCAGCTGGGTGTCGATGTTGATGCTGCCGAAGTCGTTGACCATCACCGCGACCTTCAGGCCGTGGTCAGCGTGCAGAATACGGTTGAGCAGGGTGGTCTTACCGGCGCCAAGGAAGCCCGTCAGGATGGTCAGCGGAACCGGCTGGGCGGGAGCGTCAAAGGCCATCATCTCCTCCTCTCCAAACGGGGGCAAGCTGCTGCCGTAAACTGGCGATTGCGGAGCGCAGCCGCTCGCCGATGGTCCGATAGACACAGGCGTCGAGCCGGCGGGCGAGCTCGGCGTCGGTGAGCGCGTCCGGGTCGCCGATGACGACGAGCCGGCTTTCAGGCGGCATTTCACCCCACGCCGCACCCCTGCGCACCTGGATACGCCGGCCGACCATCTGCACGACGGTCTGCGCCTCGGGCGAGTCGCCCAGGGCGACGATGCCCTTCGCCCGGATGACACCAGGCGGCAGGGCGGCCAGGGCGTTCCAAAGCTGCTCGCGGCTGAGCAGCTGAGCGGTCTCGTAGCTCCAGCTGGCGAAGGCAACGTCGGCGGGCGGCGCGAGATCGCTTAGCGTAAAGCTGGAATGAACCGCGGGCGCGTGAGCGTCGAGAAGCAGCGGCAGCGCGAAGCGGCCCTCGGTGGCTTCGACGAGGCGGGCGCCGGCGGCGAGGTCGCAGAGCCAGGCCCGCAGCTCCGCCCGGCGCTCGCCTTGCACCAGGTCACACTTGTTAAGCACGATCAGGTCGGCAGCGAGCAGCTGGTCGCGGATCAGACGCTTGTGGGCCGGGTGGGCCTGGGACTGCTCGGCATCGACCACGGTGAGCACGCTGTGGAGCTGGAAGTGGCGCCGGGCGCGGCCGGTGGTGAACGTCTCGGCGACCGGCCAGGGGTTGCTGACCCCGCTGGTCTCGACCAGCACGTGCTCGGGGGCGTCGGGGCGAGCGGTGAGCTGGAGCGCGGCTTCGAGCAGGTCGCCGCGAATACGACAGCAGACGCAGCCGCCGGCCAGGCTGATGCGCTCGCCCTCGACCGCGACAATCAGGTCGGCGTCGATAGTGACGCTGCCAAAGTCGTTGACCAGGACGGCGAAGCGCCGGCCACCGGCCCGCAGGATGTGGTTGAGCACGGTGGTTTTGCCCGCACCCAGAAAGCCGGTGAGCACGGTGACCGGGATGCGAGCGGGCCGGGTTGGAGCGACGGTTGTCACGGCGCTACCTCCTTCGTGGGCGGCAGCAGTCGCAGTCGAGGCCATGAACGGCGCGGGCCACCTGCTGGGGCGAGGCGTAGATGGGCGCCTGGGGACTCCGCGAGCGGGTGCTGAACGTGCTGAATTCGCGGGTGCAGAGCCCGTGGCAGACCGGGCACTCGACCGGGTCGTCGGCCTGCCAGGCCGGGCGCAGCTCCTCCAGCTCGATCTCGCACTCGGGGCAACCGTAGACATACAGCGGCATCGCGTTCGGCTCCAGATGAGACAACGTACCAGCTCAATGTTGAGAGATGGTATCATTCATGACCAGATCTTGTCAAGGTTGAGAGCAGCTCTCAGCTAGTCGTGGTAGAATGAGGCGACAAGGGTATGGCGCAATGACGTGCCGTACTGGATGCTGGAAGGGAGGAGGGGATGAGCCGCTATCTGGATACCCGCCGCGAGACGCTGCCAGCGGCCGTCACCGACCTGGCCGAGCAGCTGGCCGAGGCCGGCTACAAGGTGACCGGGCCACGTCTGGCGGTGCTCAAGGCGGCTACGGCTCACCAGGGCGCCTTCAGCGTCCACGAGCTGGAGCAATGGCTTACGACACGCGGCGAGTCGCCGGGGATCGCCAGCATCTTCCGCACGGTGCGGCTGCTTTGCGACCTCAACCTGCTCCAGCGCATCCATGGGCTGGACGAGTGCCACCGCTACAGCCTCGGCAAAGGCCACAGTCATCACGTGGTCTGCACCAACTGCGGAGCGATGGAGCGCTTCGATAACTGCGGCGTGCAGGGCCTGGTGCAGCAGATCGAGCAGCGCACCGGCTTTCGCATCAGCGCCCACCTGGTGGAGCTGTTCGGCCTCTGCCCACGCTGCCTGGCAGTCGCCGGCTAGGTCCAATACCTTTCAAACTGATCATTCGCGCATTTGAGGTTCCAAGTTCCGGCGGGAGTGTGCTACCCTGGCCGCATGACACCACCAGACTTGACCATCACCACCGAGCAGGTCAATAGCCTGCCGCTGCTGCTCGGCATCCTCACCGACATGGGGGGTCGTGATCTGATCGACGCCCAGCTTCCGCCGCATGGCAACTGGGAGGGCGCCAGTGTGGGGACCGTGGTGTGTATCTGG
>DAOUBZ010000394.1:0-6134 GCA_034432515.1 Chloroflexaceae bacterium
CGACGGGCGACCGGCGTCCC
Source organism: Chloroflexaceae bacterium (assembly GCA_034432515.1). Classification (GTDB taxonomy): domain Bacteria; phylum Chloroflexota; class Chloroflexia; order Chloroflexales; family Chloroflexaceae; genus JACAEO01. The sequence goes on from DAOUBZ010000394.1 coordinate 21, forward strand.
CCTCGATCCGCACCCGCGTCCAGTCAGTGGCGATGATCCCCTGGGGCGAGACCGTCGGCACCAGGCCGCGCACCGTCGGGCGGATGGCCAGTGTCACCAGCGGGTTGTAGAGCGGCAGCCAGCCGACTTCGCTGATCGCGATCTGTTCCGCGTCGCGGTACAACTGGAAGCGTTCCCGCTGCTGCCCCTGCCCGCTCATTCGATCGGCCTCGTCGACCAGCGCATCAAAGCGCGCATTCTGCCAGTGACCATTGTTGTAGGGCGAGCCGCTGCGCAGTTGCAGCGAGATGAAGTTCTGCGGGTCCGGGTAATCGGCGCCCCAAACGCTGATGTAGAGCTGCATGCGTGTGGCCGGATCCCGCGGATCGACGACCATCGCATCCAGCCGGTCGATCAGCGTCTGCCGCGGCACCGGCTCCAGTTGCACCTCGATGCCCAGGATCTCGCGCCAGTTGCGCTGCAGCGCTTCCGCCACCCGGCCAAGGTCCGCATCGCCGCTCTCGAAGGTCAGCGTGACCGGCGGCAGGCTGCCGCCACTGACGTAGCCGGCAAGGCCCAGTGCCGCCCGCGCGCCCACCGGGTCGAACACGAGTGGCGCGATCGCCTCGCTGGTCCCTGCGAACCCCGCCGGCAGGATGCGCCGCGCCGGTGTGGCTGAGCCACCAAGCACCTGGGTGGCGAGCCGGTCTTTGTCCACCGCCTGGGCGAAGGCCTGCCGCACGTACAGGTTGTCAAAGGGCGGCACCGTATTGTTGAAGCCAATGTAGCGCGCCACCGGGGTACTGATCGTCTGAAAGTCGTGGCGGTTGCGCGTCTCGGCCAGCCGCGGCGCCGGGACCCCGGCCTGCACGCTGCCCATCACGTCCACCTCGCCGGCCTGGTAGGCGTCGAAGGCCGCCTCGGTGTTCGGAAAAAAGCGGAATTCTACCAGTTCCACGCCGGGTGGCCCGGCCCAGTAGTGGGGGTTGCCCTCCAGCACCAGCCGCTGACCCGCGACGTGCTCGCGCACGCGGAACGGTCCGGTGCCGAAGGCCGAGTCCAGCCAGGCTTCGCCTGCCGCTTCGATCTTGCCCGGCGGTACCAGGTAGTTCAGCGCATAGGTGAGCTGCGAGAGGAAGTAGCCACGCGGCGAGTCGAGCCGGATCTCCAGCGTGTGCGCATCGAGTGCCCGCACCCCCTCCAGGCTGGTCGTCGTGCCTTCGCGCACCGCCCTGGCGCCGATCACGTTCTCCAGGAAGGTCAGCGCGAATTCGGTGCCCGTCGCCGGCGCCAGCGTGCGGGCCAGCGCCGCGGCAATGTGCTCGGCGACAACCGGCGTGCCGTCGCCGTATTTCAGGTTGGGGCGCAAATGAAAGGTGTAGACCGTCCCGTCACGGCTGACGCTCCAGCGTTCGGCGGCGTCACCGACGACCTCCAGGCGGTCGTTCAGCCGCACCAGGCCACCGAAGATCAGGTAGATCGGGATGTTCTCTTGATTGCCGCTCAGCCGCGCCGGATCAAGCCGGGTGATGTCGCCGACCCCCTCCAGGCTCCAGCGCAGGATGCCCGCCGGCGGCGCTGCCGGCCCAGGGCTGAACGAGACACAGGCGGCGAGCACGGGAACCAGCAGCACAAGCAGCCAGACAACGCTCAGACTCAGACGTCGCATTCGCATGAGGCTACCTCGGGCACCGTCAGCCCGCCAGTCGAAAGCCGAGCATGGTCGCTGCCTCCCGCAGCAGCGCCGCGGCCCGCTCCACGTCACGACCCTCGGTGGCCGCAGCCAGCGTATCACCGATCATCGTGTGCAACACCGCCAGTGCGGCCGGGGTATTCAGATCGTCGTCCATGGCCGCGCACAGTTCGTCGAAGCCCCTGGTCAGGTCCAGACCACTGGCCGTGCCGCCCCGCGCCTCCGTCGCCTGCCGGAGCTCGCGCGCAAGGCGCTCGTAGGGCGCCAATCCATCACGATGATAGTCGAACTCCTCGCGATAGTGCTCGCTGAGCAGGTACCAGCGCAGCGGATCGGCCCCGTGCGCGCGTAACGCATCGCGAACGAAGACCAGGTTGCCCAGCGATTTGCTCATCTTCTCGCCGTCAAGCCAGACCAGCCCGGCATGCATCCAGCAGTGCACAAACGGTCGCTTGCCGGTCACCGGCTCGGTCTGGGCGATCTCGCAGGGGTGATGGGGGAAGATCAGGTCGGCGCCGCCACCGTGGATATCGATCTGCTCACCGAGATACTTCGTTGCCATCGCGCTGCACTCGATGTGCCAGCCCGGTCGCCCGCGTCCCCAGGGGCTCGCCCAGGTCGGGTCGCCCGGCTTGCCGGTCTGCCAGAGCACAAAGTCGAGCGGGTCACGCTTGTTCGGATCGTGGGGGTTGTTGCCGCGCTGGTTGGCCGTCGCCAGCAGTTCCTCGTAACCCATGCGCGCCATTTTGCCAAAGTCGGGGTCGCTGCGAACACTGAAATAGACGTTGCCATCCACCACGTAGCCGTGGCCCAGTTCCACCAGCCGCTCGATGATCGGAATCATCGCCCCGATCTCCGCACTGGCTCGCGGGAAGTAGGTTGGCGGCACCAGGTTCAACCCCTGGCAGTCCGCCTGAAGCTGGGCGACCTGGCGCTCCGTCAACTCCTGCCAGCTGACCCCGTCACGGGCGCCCCGCTCGAAGCGCGGGTCGTCCACGTCAGTGACATTCTGGCAGTAGCGTACCTCAGCACCCTTCCAGCGCAGGTAGCGCAGCAAGACGTCGAACGTCAGAAAGGTGCGGGCGTGGCCGATATGCGTCGTATCGTAGGGTGTCACTCCGCAGACGTAGAGGGTCACCGGGCGGTCGCGCGGGATACTGAATGGTTGTCTCTCACGCGCCAGGGTATTGTAGAGCTGCATGCTTGCTCCAAACTCTGAACCGGCGACCCGTCAGTGGTCACCGCGAAGCTGATGGCTCGTGGGCACGGCAGCCTGCGCGCTTGCCAGGGAGCGACCCGGCCCGCTGCGCGCCTGCGCGGCAGTATCGTGGGGTTCGACCAGCCTGCCGCGCATCCCGACGGGCCGTGCCGTCGTGTCGTCCGGTTCCCCGTGGATGGTGACCTGGGGCGCCGGGCGTGTAGCGATGATCGTGATATCGTCGTGCGGTTCGGCCTTGCCGACAAAGTTGAGCACCGTACCGAGGATGCGCTGCACGATCGCGTCAACCTCCATGTCCGGCGTCAGAGTGGCCACCACCTGTTCCAGCCGCTCAAAGCCGAACAGCTCGCCCGCACCATTGTGGGCCTCGACGATCCCATCGCTCAGGAAGAGCAGGGTGTCGCCCGGCTCCAGGGGCACGGTCACATCACGGTAGGTACCGCGCAACCGGGTTCCGATTGGCAGCCCACCGACATCGATGAACTGACAGCCACCCGTGCCATCGCTCCGGCAGCGCAGCAGCATTGGGGCGATCATCCCCGCGTTCGCCAGGGTCACCGCCCGTGCATCGGCGTCGAACACAGCGATCTGCAGCGCGGCGTTCATCTGGTTGGCCTGCAGCCGATGGCTGAGCGCATCGTGCATCGCCTGCAGCACTGCGGAGGGCTGCGCGAGGAAACGGACCTGTGACTCCAGGGTTGAACTCGTCAGTGCCATGAGCAGCGCAGCCGCCACGCCCTTGCCCGAAATATCGCCGATCGCAATCACAGCGCGGCCATCAGGCAGCGACAGGTAGGTATAGAAGTCGCCCCCGACCTCGCTGGCCGGCAGCGAGCGGCCATACACCCGCAGCAACTCCGTGCGCCAGGGTGGCGTCGTCGGCAACAACCCCTGCTGGATGTCGCGCGCCAGGGTCAACCCGTGGCGCAGATGCTCGTTCTGGCGCTCGATCTCGTGCAGGCTACCCTGGAGCCGTTCGGCCATGCGGTTGAAGGTACCTGCCAGCTGGCCCAGTTCGTCACCGGGCTCAACCACGATCCGATGGTCCAGGCGACCGCCAGCCAGTTCCTGCGCGCCAGCGGTGAGCGCCCGGATCGGGATCACCAGCCGGCGGGCCTGGTACAGCGCCCAGACCAGCGCCAGCAGGCCCACCAGACCTACCAGCGCGGCCAGCAGGACCAGGCTTCGGTACACCTCTACAAAGAATTCGCTCGAAGGTTGCTCGACCACTACCGACCAGCTGCTGGCCGCTACCGGGGCCACCGGCGCGCGCGCGCCGACCACCAGCTGCCCATTGCCCCCCGGATACTCAGCCGCCGTCTGGCCCTCCACGTAGAGTGCCTCGAGGTTGCTCGGCGGCCGCCAGTCGTTCGGGCTATCGCTCAGCTGGAGCTGGCGCGCGCCGTCCACCAGGTAGACCGTCTTCGCACTGCCCTGCACGCCAAGCCGCAAGATCTGGCGGATGCGCGCCGCGCTCACCTCGGCGCCAAGCGCCCCCACCAGGCGCCCATTCGCGCTACGCACCGGCAGCACTACCTGGAACACCGGCTGTCCCTCCTGGCCTGCCATAATCGAGGTGCGACTCCCCTTACCCACCTGTGTCGCGCCCTCCAGCAGCACCGGGGCGAGCGGGAGCGGAACAACGCCCAGGTTGCGCAGCAACTCGTTGCTCGCAGTCGCTACCGTTCGCCCCTCCAGATCAACCACCGTGATCGCCCGTAGATCCGGCGAGCTATTGGCAAGGCGCAGCACCGCACTCGCCAGGCTGTCGTTCGCGGCGCCGGGGTCGAGGTCGCGCGCGGCGCGCAGCAGCTGCTGCTCGAGGTCGTAGAGGAACGTGGCGATATTGCCGGCGATCTTGTCGGCCAGGGCCTGCTGGCTGGCGTACGCATTGCGCTGTTGGACCTGCAGCAGCACGGTGATCAGCAGCGCCCCCACCAGCAACAGCGGCAGGGTTGAGCTGACCAGATACGACCAGCGGAGCCGGTTGGTGATGTTAAGCCGGCGGCGCGCCGGCTGAAACGCGCCGTCGGCTGGGGCCGGTGCGGATTGTCCGTCACTGCCATAGCGGTCCATCGCTGCTCGCTCGGATCCTGGCTGCTGGGTTGGAGCATTGGCTCCACCAGGGCTTCGGCCTGGTGGTGCGAACGGGCCTCGTGGTCGGCGGGGGCTACCTGCAGGGTCATTATAGCACAGCGCCCTTGCCAAGAGGCCACCAGGTTAGATCTACCGTCCCTACGGGCGGGCTTCCGGCACCAGCGCAGCGATCACCGGGTCGACCTCCAGCACCTGGCTGGCCATCCAGCCGCGCAACTCACCGGGACCCTGGACGAGGTACCACGCATCGAAGCGCCCGAGCAGGCGCACCGGAGCCCCTGCGGCCAGCCCTCCAACGACGGCATGCTCCAGGCCGGGGCCGGCGCGCACATTGGCCGCGAGCACCACCCGCCCCACGGGCGGTTCGGGCGTCGGTGTGCTGGCTAGAACGGTCGGCGTGGCAGGCAAGGTCGTAGGGACAGGGGGCGCGGGAGTAACACTCGGCAGCCGGGCCAGTGTTGGCACCGGCGTCGGTCGCTCGGGGAGGGTCGCCGCCAGATCCGTGCAGGCTCCCAGGCTGAACAGCGCCGCCAGCGCAGCAACAACGAACCCGCGGCGGATCCTTAGCACAGCAGCGGCACCATACGCTATGCGGCGAACGCTCGGCATTGCTGTGGATCGCAAACAGGGGCGCCTGTGCGCTAACAGCACAGACCCCCCTGCACCCTGGTCGGGGCGAGTGGATTTGAACCACCGACCTCCGCGACCCGAACGCGGCGCTCTACCAGGCTGAGCCACGCCCCGACGTCGTTTTCCTCTCGTGCGGCGGCTGGTGCCGAAGGTGGGACTCGAACCCACACGGGGTTGCCCCCAGCGGTTTTTGAGACCGCCGCGTCTGCCATTCCGCCACTCCGGCGCAACAGCCGTCATTATAGCAGCTTGCCCCCGGGGCGTCAAACCTTCGAGCTCATCATTCGCGCATTTGAGGTTCCAAGTTCCGGCGGGGGTGTGCTACCCTGGCCGCATGACACCACCAGACTTGACCATCACCACCGAGCAGGTCAATAGCCTGCCGCTGCTGCTCGGCATCCTCATCGACATGGGGGGTCGTGATCTGATCGACGCCCAGCTTCCGCCGCATGGCAACTGGGAGGGCGCCAGTGTGGGGACCGTGGTGTGTATCTGG
>DAOUBZ010000395.1:0-15565 GCA_034432515.1 Chloroflexaceae bacterium
GGCCAGCGGCACGCTGCGCGCCATCGAGCAGGCGGATCCGCGCCGCGCCGCTGGCACCCAAGGCGGCGCGGCGGCCGTTGACCCGGCCACCCTGCCCGGCAGCCTGCGCGCGCCGTTTAACGTACTGCTCGTCGGCGTCGACCGCCGCCCCGATCCCGAAGAAGGCGTGCGCAGCGATACGCTCATCCTCGTGCACGTCAACCCCGCCGCCGGCTGGGCCGGCATGCTCTCCATCCCTCGTGACTCGGTCGTGCAGATCCCGCACGTAGGCATGGCCAAGATCAATTTCGCCTACACCTACGGCTACAACAACGCCGAGGCGCTCTATGGCTCCGGCACCGCCCGCGACGCGGCCGGCGGAGCGCTGGCTGCCGAGACGGTCGCCGGCTTCCTCGGGGTCGAGGTAGATTATGTCGCCCAGGTCGACTTCCGCGGCTTTCAGCGGGTGGTCGATACGCTGGGCGGCATCCCGGTCGACGTTGAACGCCCCATCCTCGACCCGACCTACCCGAGCGAGGATTTTGGCTACGAGCGGCTCTACATTCCCGCCGGGCTGCAGGTGATGGACGGCGAACTTGCCCTGCGCTACGCCCGCACCCGCCATAGCTCGAGCGACTTCGACCGCTCGCACCGCCAGCAGCAGGTGCTCCAGGCCATCCTCCACGAGGTGCGGGACCGCGGCCTGCTGAGCCAGGTCACGTTGCTCCCCGGGCTTGCCCGCGACCTGCAGGCGAGTGTCAGCACCACCCTGCCGCTGAGCGATCTCGACACCCTGCGCGGCCTGGCCGCGCTGGCTCAGGGCCTCGACCCGGATCGCGTGCTGACCCTGAGCATCAACCCGAATGATGTGGCCGTGGTCGCCGAGGACGGCTCCGACATTTACTGGGACCCTGCCGGGGTGGCGGCCCAGGTGGCGCGGCTCACTGCCGGCCCGGACAGCAGCGCCGAGCAGGCCCGGGTGCAGGTGCTCAATGGCGCCGGCGTGCCGGGCCTGGCCGGGCGAGTGACGGCACGCCTGGCGGCCCAGGGCTTCGTCATGGCTACCCCGGGCGATGCCCCTGCCCCAAGCGAGCGCACCACCCTGATCGACTATACGGGCCGCCCCGAGACGGTGCGCCGCCTGGCCGAGAGCCTGGGGCTGGATCCCGCAGCCGTCTACGCTACGCCGCCCGTCGGCGCGCCAACCCCGAGCAATCCCGCGGACGTGGTGCTGATCCTGGGGAGCGACTACCAGCCGTCCTGGGCAGGCGAGTAGCCCTGTGCCACGGACCTACCAACTCCCCAGGCCCGCGAGAAACCCCAGCAGCGCAGCATTGAACGCCGCGGGCTGCTCCAGGTTGCTCAGGTGGCCGGCCCCGGGGATGCGCACCAGCGTCCCGCTGGGCACGGCAGTCACGATCCGCTCGGCCTCGACGGGCGGCGTGAGTGCATCCTCCTCGCCAACGATCGCCAGCAGCGGCACGGCGATACTCGGCAGGTCGGCGCTCGAGTCGGGGCGGGTGGCCATACCACGCAGTGCTCCGGCGATACCGTCGGGGCTGTTGGCGCTGATCAGCGCCCGCAGCTCGGTCCGCAGCGCGGGCGAGGCGCCGGTTGCCACCAGATTGGGGATCATCTTGTCGGCGATCGCCGCGGCCCCCTGCTCCTCGGCCAGGCGCGCATTGGTCTCGCGGGTAGTGCGCCCCTCCTCGCTGTCGGCCCCGGCGCGTGTATCGGCCAGCACCAGGGCGGCGACCTGGTCCTGGTGCCGGCGCCAGAAGGCGAAGGCGATGTAGCCGCCCATCGAGAGGCCCGCCACCACGGCGCGCGGCACACCCAGGTGCGCGAGCAGCGCCGCCGCGTCGTCGGCCAGCGTATCCATCGGGTAGGGGCCAGGGGGCGCGTCGGTGCCACCGAAGCCGCGCAGATCGGGGACAATCACCCGGTAACGCTCCTGCAGGGCCACAACCTGCGGACGCCACATCGCCGCGCTCAGCGGGAAGGCGTGCAGCAACAGCACCGCCGGTCCCGCACCAACATCCTCAAAGCGCACGCGGATCCCGTTCAGATTGGCTTCCACGGCTCTCTCCCTTCACGAACGTGTTAGAATACCCGCGCTATGCACCTGGATGAAAAGCTCGAACTGCTGGCCGACGCGGCCCGCTACGATCTGTGCGCCAGTGCTGGCGCCCCGCCCGGCCGCCGCTTCACGCCGCAGCGGGCCATCCCCGCAGAAGACGGGCCCGACCAGCGGGCGCGCCCCGTCTTCCGCGTGCTGATGAGCAGCAGCTGCGCCTGGAACTGCGCCTACTGCCCGCTGCGCGCTGCCAATGATACGCCACGGGCCAGCCTGGCGCCAGAAGAACTGGCGGCCGCCTTTCTGCCCCGCCAGCAGGCCGGCGCGGTCCAGGGCCTCTTCGTCTCCACCGCTGTCCACGATGGGGTCGACCGCGCCGTGGGACGTATGCTCGACGGGGTCGAACTGTTGCGGAAGCAGCATGGTTACACCGGCTATGTCCACGTCAAGCTGCTGCCCGGGACGGCCACCACCGACGTCGAGCGAGCGGCGCGCCTGGCCGACCGGCTCAGCCTCAATCTCGAAGCTCCCTCGGCCAGCCATCTGGCACGGATCTCGCCTGAGCGCAGCTGGCACGGCGACCTGGTGGCGCGCCTGGTCTGGGCGCGTGAGTGGCAGCGAACTGGCGCATTGCCTGCCGGCACGGCGACGCAGTTCGTGGTGGGCGCGGCGGGCGAGCGCGATCGTGACCTGCTCAGCACCGGGAGTTGGCTCTACCGGGAGCTGGGTATGCGCAGAATCTACTTCGGCGCCTTCCGGCCAATCGCCGGCACACCCCTTGCGAGCGCCGCGGCGACGCCGCTGGTGCGGGTGCAGCGGCTGCAGCAGGCCGACTGGATGCTGCGCCAGTATGGCTTTGGCGACGGCGAACTGCCCTTCGACGACGCGGGCGACCTGCCGCTCCACCTCGATCCCAAGCTGGCCTGGGCACTGGCCAACCCCGCCTGGTTTCCGATCGAGCTGAACACCGCCGCGCCCGACCAGCTGCTGCGCGTCCCTGGCCTCGGCCCGCTCAGCGTCGCGCGCATCCTGCGCCTGCGCCGGATCAACCCCTTCCGTGAGCTGCGCCACCTCACCAGCCTGAGCAGCCAGGCTGCCCGCGCCCGCGACTTCGTCACGCTCGACGGGCGCTTCTTCGGGCGGCCCGCAGCCGAGCTCGCCCGCATCTACGCACCGCGGCCCGTGGTCGAGCAGCTGGCGCTGTTCTGAGCATGGATTGTCACGCGAGGTCGAACCATTCGACGTGGTGCAAACCTGCATGATGGTTGGCGAGGATGCGATGAAGCAAGGACGCGATCGGAGCGCTTCATCGCGTCACGCATCCTCGCTACGATGGTCAAGCAGGAATGGCCGTTTCCAGGCATGCCTTACCGCCCAAGCACGGTGCGCAGTGCCGCGATGAAGCCCTGGTTCTGCGCCTCGGTGCCGAAGGAGACACGGATCAGCCCGGGCAGGCCCCAGCCGGCCAGGGGCGTCACGGTGTAGCCCTGGTCGCGCAGCGCATCGCTGACGGCGCCATCGTCGCCCACGGCGCAGGCGACGAAGTTGGTCTCGCTGGGGATCGGTGCAAGGCCCAGGGCCTGCAATTCGGCCATGAAGAAGCGCCGGCTCGCGTCGGCGTGGGCGCGGCTGCGGGCCACGTGCTCGCGATCGTCGAGCGCGGCGATGCCGGCGATCTGGGCCAGCAGATTGACGTTGAAGGTGGGGCGCACCCGCTCCATGTAGGCGATCAGCTCGGGGTGGCCGTAGGCGTAGCCCAGGCGCAGGCCGGCCAGCCCGTAGATCTTGGCAAAGGTGCGCAACAGCACCAGATTCGTGCGCCCGTCGCGCAACTCGGGCAGCAGGTCCGGGTAGTCGGGTCGGGTGGCAAACTCGACGTAGGCCTCGTCCATCACCACCAGTACGTCATCGGGTACGCGGGCCAGGAAGGCGCGTACCGCATCGACGCCAACCGCCGTGCCGGTAGGATTGTTGGGATTGCAGACGAAGATCAGCCGGGTGCGCGGGGTAATCGCCTCGGCCATGGCTGCCAGGTCGTGGGTGTAGGCTTGCAACGGAACCCGCAGCGGGCGCGCGCCGAGCTCCAGGGTGCGCAGCAGGTAGCTGATGAACGTGCCCTCGGCCATCAGCGCCTCATCGCCCGGCTCCAGGAAGGCCAGGCAGAGCAGGAGCACCAGTTCGTCCGAGCCATTGCTGCAGGTCACGTGCTCGACCCCCAGGCCAGCGCGCGCAGCCAGGGCCTGGCGTAGCGCGAGGCTCGCCGAGTCCGGATAGCGATGCACCTGGTCGACGGCTGCACGGAGCGCGGCAAGCGCCTTAGGGGAGGGACCGAGCGGATTCTCGTTGGACGAGAGCTTGATCAGCTCGGTGGCCGGGCCGCCGAGCAGCTTTGCCGGCTTGTAGGCGGGTAGTCCACGAATATGCTCTTTGAAGCGCATGCTTCCTCCTGCTGCCCAGCCACCCGGGCCTCCAACCTGATCACGCTGCTGATCCACCGGCGGCCTGGGCTTGCAGCTGGGCCTGGGTAAGGGGCAGCGTGAAGCAAAAGCTGCTGCCGGCATCTTCGACGCTCTCCACCCAGATCCGCCCGCCATGCATCTGCACAAACTGGCGGCTGAGGTAGAGGCCCAGCCCCAGTCCTTCGGCGCGGCTGTTGCGCGCGCGGTAGAAACGCTGGAAGAGCTTTGTCTGCTGCTCCGGGGGGATGCCGGCACCCTGGTCGGTGACCCGCACCAGGACTCCGGGGCCGGCCAGTTCCTGCGCCGCGTCGGCGTCGGCCTCAAGCCGACACAGACTGACGGTGATCTCGCTCTCGGGGGGGGTATACTTGATCGCATTGCTGACCAGGTTGGTCAACACCTGGCGGATGCGCAGTGAGTCACACTCGACGGGCAGTTCGTCCACATCGTGGGTGAGGACCAGGCTCCGATTGCCGGCCGCGGGGCGCTGCTGATCGAGCACCTGGCCGGCCAGGCTCACCAGGTTGATGCGCTGGATCTGCAGGTCGAGCTGGCCGGCGTCGATCCGTGAGACATCCAGCAGGTTATCCACCATGCGCAGCATATGGCTGACCTGCTGGGTAAGGATGGTCAGCCCGTGGAGGTCGCGGGGGTCGGCCTCGCTGCGCTGCTGTTCGCGGCGCAGCAGCAGATCGGCATAGGAGCGCACCGCGGCGAGCGGGCTGCGCAATTCGTGGGCTGCCACGGCGAGGAACTCGTCTTTGGCGCGCTCGAGCTTCTGGCTGGCGGTGACATCACGGAAGACGACCACTGCGCCCTCGATGGTGCCGTCATCGGCGCGGGCGGGGGCCCCCGAGAAGCTCATCACCGTCTCATCGCCACTGACACCGCTGAGTATGAGGCGATAGTCCTGGAAGACCTCACCGGCCAGGGCGCGGGCGAAGGGCAGCTGTTCGAGGCACAGGGGACGGCCCTCCATGTCGCGCATGCGGTAGAAGTCGGGCATAGCGGCGAGCGGCTGCTCGAAGGGCGGCGAGTCGAGCCGGAGCAGCCCGAGGGCGGCATCGTTGGCCATGGTGAGGCGCCCCTGCGCATCACAGAGCAACACGCCCTCCGCGATGGAGGCGATGACGGTATGCAGCTTGCGCCGCTCACTCTGGCTGTCGGCGTAGAGGCGCACGTTGGCGATGGCGAACCCGACCTGGTTGCAGATCGGCATCAGCATCTCTTTATCGGCGACCTTGCTGAGGTTGCTGTCGCCATAGAGAGCCAGCACGCCGGCCACGGTGCCGCCGGCAAGCAGCGGAAAGTAGGCGCAGGCGAGCAGGCCCGCGGCAAGGAAGGCGCCTTCACCGCGCTCCTCGAGCAGCGGGCGCTGCATCGGTTGGCCATAGTGAACCACCTCAGCGAAGGGCGCCTCAACGACGGGCAACTGGCGCAGGGCCTCGATGCAGGGTGGGGGCAGGCCGTGCTGGGCGGCCAGGTCGAGCCGGTCGTGGGCCGGTTCACGCAGCAGCAGGGCGCCACAGGAGCCGGGCAGCAGGTCAACCAGCACATCGAGCACGCTGCGCACCAGATCGGAGAGATCGGTGGCGGTCGAGATAGCGGTGACCACCGCGTCGAAGGCCTTGAGCCGGCGCTCATTGCGCTGGGCCTCGGCGTAGAGCTGGGCGTTCTTGAGCGCGGAGGCGGCAAGGTTGGCGAAGGTCTGGAGCATCGGGATGTCGGCGCGCGCCAGGGGCCGCCAGCCGCGGTCGGACGGCTCGCCCAGGTTGAGCAGTTCCAGCACGCCGATCGTCTCACTGCCGACGCGCAGGGGCACGGCGGCGACGGTGAGGTTGCGGGGCAGTTGCTCGCCGAGTTGCTGGAAGAGCGCCAGATTGACCGAGGCGATCTGCTCGGCGGTGGCGCGATAGCCGAGGGGAGTGGCGATGATCTGGGGCTCAAGCCGCTGGAAGGCCAGACCGGCCACGCCCTCGCCGGGGCGCAACTGAGCGCTCATCAAGAGTTGCGCCGTGGGCGCCTCCAGCGCCAGGCCCACGACGGCGCTGGGGCGGAGTCGGCCATTGTGATTGATCCAGAGAATGCCCGCCTGCACCGAGGGCAGGGTTTCGACCAGGCGGGCCGCCAGGTGCGCCTGGAGCTCCTGCGGGTCGAGCACCGAGACGAGGTAGGAGGAGAGCTGGAGCAGGCTGCTCACCTGCGCGGCGGTCTTCCGCGGGGACGTCGCACGCCGGGGAGGGGTGGCGGCGCCTGCCTCGCGGGCATGACGCTCGGGCTGCTCCGCCTGCTGCCGCTCGGTCATCGGCTACCCCTCCCCCCGGAGTGACCAGGCCACGGCACGGCGCACACCCTCTTCGAGCGGCACGCGCGGGTTGAAGCCAAGCAGCGCGCGGGCACGGGAAATATCGGCCACATAGTAGCTCACCTCACCCGGGCGTTTGGCCGGTGCCACGATGATCGTCGGGCGCACGTCAAGCGCGGTGGCCACCAGTTCGGCCAGCCGCACCAGCGTATTGCCCTGGCCATAGGCCAGGTTGATGGTCTGGTTCACCACCTCGCCGGCACAGAGCCGCTCGATGCCACGCACAATCCCGTCCACACAATCATCGACATAGGTGAAGTCGAGCACCTTCTCGCGGCCATAGACGGTCACCGGTTCACCGCGACTCAGGCGACGGATGAACAGCGGGATCACCCGTTCCATGCGCTCGATATCGGTATCGTAGCGCCCATAGACATTGGAGAAGCGGAAGACCAGGTAGGGCACGCCGTAGCAGCGGGCGTAGGAGTAGATCAGCGCCTCGCCCGCGATCTTCGAGGCCGAATAGGGACTCTCGGTGAAACTGAAGTCGGCGCTGGCCTCGCCGGTAATGTAGCGATGGATATCGCCGTAGACCTCGCGCGACGAGGCGAAGATGACCGGCAGGCTATTGGCGCGACAGAACTCGAGCACGTTGAAGGTCAGGTTGATATTCTCGAGGGCGCGGTAGGGCTGCTCGACCAGTTCGTACACCTTGGCGTTCGCCGCCAGGTGGACGACGAGATCGCAGGGGGGATAGGGCGCACCGCCGATGCCGCCGCGGAACTCGCACTGGGGTGTCGCCAGGTCCTGAAGCAGAGTGGGAAAGGCGTCGGTCCAGGGGTTTGCGCGCCGATCGACGCCAAAGACACTATGGCCGTCGGCGAGCAGCCGTAGCGCGAGGTTGGTGCCGATCTGCCCACTCGAGCCGGTGATGAGGACGCGCATAGGCCAGGGTATATCATCGGGTATGGATCAAGCAACATGGGACAGTATACCAGCTTTGCGCCAGGTAGGGGACAGGATAAGGCGGTGAGGCGAGGCGGCGAAGCGGCGAGGCGGCGAGGCGGCGGTGAGGCGCGATGCCGCCGCGTAGGGCCGAAGCGTGCTTCGGCCTGACCCCGCCACGGGGCGGCGCGAGGCGGCGAGGCGGCGAAGCGGCGAGGCGGCAAGGGCCCTCGCGTCCTCGCATCACCGCATCCCCGCACCCTCGCGTCCTCGCGTTACCGCATCCCCGCACCCTCGCGTCCTCGCGTCCTCAGCTAGACGTGATGCAAGGGTGGGTAGGCGCTCGGTGCGGGGGCGTGGGTCGCCGTACCGTTGTTATGGCCATTCTGGCCGTCATTGAGCAGGGCGTGGATGCCAGTGAGCAGCCGGCAGAGCAGGACTTCGAGGGTACGAACCTGTTCGGGCGAGAAGTGCTGCAGGATACGCTCCATATCCTCGCGGCGTGCCTGCTCAACACGCTCCAGGTGGGCCTCGCCCTGCGGGGTGAGCGTCACCTGCACCACCCGGCGGTCATCGATATCACGCACCCGGCCGACCAGGTTATCCACGATCAGCCGATCGACGATCCCGGTCAGTGTCCCGGCCGATTGTTGGGTGATCTCGGCCAGTTCGCTCATGCGGCAGGTGCCGGCGCTGCGAATGGCGAAGAGGGTCACCATCTGCGGCAGCGTCAGGCTGATGTCGGGGCGGCTCAAGGTCTGGAGCAGTTGCTTCTGGCTCTGCCAGATGATCTGGCGGATGGTATGATCGATAGCGGCGATGTGATCGGGACATTCGTTGTGGTTGCGCATAGCGCCCTCTGCACCCAGGTGGCCGTGGCAGCGTGCCCTGTCGCGCCGGCGGTCCCTGAACTATGGATTATTCTTGCAAAGAATATTTTATTTCGCTTGTATTTTATCCTGATAGCAAGTTTCTGTCAATATCTTGCACAGAACGAAAAGTCGTTTTGCAAAGTCCGCGCGCGAACCGCCACGGGCGGCGATCTTGTGGTACAATACCAGGGCAGGACCGCTGACAGGGTCGTCGCGTGCGCATGCGCGCATGCGCGCATGCGCGTCGCCCTTGACAGGACCTGTAAGAGATGGTATTATCATCGTTCGCAGTTGGCCAACCGACGTATGTAACATCAAGGTGCCGAACGGTGGCGCTTTACCGCCCGTATCTGCTCGGGTCCATGAAGTGTTCACTCCGCGCCGCCCCGCGCATCAACAACGACGAGCCTGTCCGTACGCGCCGATCGTCCTGGTGGGTGCTGCCTGCCTGGACGCACGGATCGGATGGGTGCAAATAGCCGGTCCGCCCCTGTCCCGCCAGTCCTGAGGCCGCCCCATGCCGGGATGCAGCCGAGGACGGGCTATGCTATTTTGTGCCACGTGCAGCCTGTACGCCGTCGCCTGACGCCAGCCTGTCGACTGAAGAAGAGGTGCCTATGCCCCCGTTGATTGAGTCCGTGGTGCTGCAGCCGCTGATCGCGCCGATCGATCCGGGCGCCAATGGGCGACGCCTTCGCCGCATCGAGCGCCGCTCGTTTGCCCGGATTCTTGACGCAATCGAGGTGCCGCGCCTGATCGAGACCCAAGTCAACAGCTTTGAGTGGTTCCGCCGCGAGGGCCTGCGCGAGCTCTTTGAGGAGATCTCGCCGATTACTGACTTCACGGGCAAGAATCTCGAGCTGCATTTCCGCGACTACCAGTTCGGTGAGCCGCGCTTTGATGAGTTCCAGTGCCGTGAGCGCGATCTGACCTATGCCGCGCCGCTGCGCGTGAATGTGGAACTGCGCATCCTCAGCACCGGGGAGATCAAGGAGTCGGAGATCTTTCTCGGCGACTTCCCGGTGATGACCGATAATGGCACCTTTATCTATAACGGCGCCGAGCGCGTGGTTGTCTCGCAGCTCATCCGCTCGCCCGGTGTCTATTTTAAGGACGAAAAGGAGCCGACCAGCGGACGCTCGCTGCACTCCGCCAAGCTGATCCCGAACCGCGGTGCCTGGCTCGAGTTCGAGACCAATAAGCGCGATGTGATCAGTGTTAAGGTGGATCGTAAGCGCAAGATCCCGGTCACCATTCTGCTCCGCGCGATTATGGCCTGGCAGGCCGATGATGATGGCAATGGACGCTGGGTGCCCGATAATGAGCTCGACCAGCACGGCCATAATGAGCAGGTGCTCGAACGGCTGCGCCACGTCGATATTGTGGCCGAACATCCCTATGTCCAGGCTACCCTGGATAAGGACCCGGTCCATAATAGTAAGGAGGCGCTGCTCGAGCTCTATAAGCGCCTCCGCCCGGGCGACCCGCCGACGCTGGAGAATGCGCGCTCGCTGCTTGAGTCGCTGCTCTTTAACCCGCGTCGCTACGAC
The DNA here is from genome assembly GCA_034432515.1 of Chloroflexaceae bacterium. Classification (GTDB taxonomy): domain Bacteria; phylum Chloroflexota; class Chloroflexia; order Chloroflexales; family Chloroflexaceae; genus JACAEO01. The sequence goes on from DAOUBZ010000395.1 coordinate 10,188, forward strand.
CTGGCCCGGGTCGGGCGCTATAAGCTGAATAAGAATCTGTGGGAGCGGGAGGCCCGGCGCGATGGCGCCACTGAGGCGCCCAGCATGCACGTGCGCGTGCTGCTGCCGCGCGATATCTTTAAGATCGTTGAGCAGATCATTCTGCTCAACAATGGCCACGGGCGCGCCGATGATATTGACCACCTGGGCAATCGCCGCGTTCGCACCGTGGGCGAACTGATCCAGCAGCAGTTCCGCGTTGGCCTGCTGCGCCTCGAGCGGGTGGTCAAGGAGCGTATGTCGCTCCAGGATCCCGAGAGCGCGACGCCCAACGGCCTGATCAATATCCGCCCGGTCGTGGCCGCGATGCGTGAGTTCTTCGGCGGCTCCCAGCTCAGCCAGTTTATGGACCAGACGAATCCGCTGGCCGAGTTGACCAATAAGCGCCGCCTCTCGGCCCTTGGCCCCGGCGGCCTCTCGCGCGACCGCGCCGGCTTCGAGGTGCGCGATGTCCACCATAGCCACTATGGCCGCATCTGCCCGGTGGAGACGCCTGAGGGACCGAATATCGGCCTGATCGGGACGATGTCGACCTTCGCGCGGGTCAATGAGATGGGCTTCCTCGAAACGCCCTACCGCAAGGTCTATAACACCGTCGAGAATGCGCCAGTCTGGAAGGAACGCGCGCTGCTGCTGCGCGATGTGCGCGACCTGCGCACCGGTGAGTTGATCGCCGCGAAGGGCGCGCGCGTCGATGAGGCCACCGCCCGGCGCATTGCGGTTGGCCTGCTGCGGGGCCAGATCCTGCGCGAGGATATTACCGATCCCACCAGCGGTGAGACGATCGCCGAGGCCGGCACCGAGGTGAACCGGGCGCTCGCCGAGCAGATCGCCGATCTGCCGCTCAAGACGATCCGCATCCAGCCGGTGGTCTCCCAGGAGACAGAGTACCTCTCGGCCGATGAGGAGGATCGCTTCGTCGTCGCCCAGGCCAATGCGCCGCTCGATGAGCATAATCGCTTCGTCCAGGCGTCGGCTTCCTGCCGCTTCGCCGAGAAGTTCGTCCAGGAGCGCGTCGACCGTATCGACTATATGGACGTGTCGCCCAAGCAGGTGGTGAGTGTGTCGACCGCGCTCATCCCCTTCCTTGAGCACGATGATGCCAACCGCGCGCTGATGGGCTCGAATATGCAGCGCCAGGCGGTGCCCCTGCTGCGCCCCGATGCGCCGATCGTCGGCACCGGCATGGAGTACCGCGCCGCGCGCGACTCGGGCCAGGTGGTGGTGGCGCGCCAGGCCGGGGTGGTGCTCTCGGCCACCGGCGACCGCATCGTGATCCAGGAGGAGGACGGTAGCGAGCGCGAGTACCGGCTGCGCAAGTTTATGCGCTCCAATCAGGATACCTGCATCAACCAGCGCCCCGCGGTGATGCGCGGCCAGCGCGTGCAGGCCGGCGATGTGATCGCCGATAGCTCCTCCACCGATAACGGCGAGCTCGCGCTCGGCCAGAATATCCTCGTGGCCTATATGCCCTGGGAGGGTGGGAACTTCGAGGACGCGATCCTCGTCTCCGAACGCCTGGTGCGCGAGGATATCTTTACCTCGATCCATATTGAGAAGTATGAGGTCGAGGCCCGCGATACCAAGCTCGGCCCTGAGGAGATTACGCGCGATATTCCCAACGTCGGCCAGGATAGCCTGCGGAACCTCGATGAGCGCGGCATTATCTATGTCGGCGCCGAGGTGCAGCCCAACGATATTCTGGTCGGCAAGATCACCCCGAAGGGTGAGACTGACCTGACGGCGGAGGAGCGGCTGCTGCGCGCGATCTTCGGCGAGAAGGCCCGCGAGGTCAAGGATAGTTCGCTGCGGGTGCCCAACGGGGTGCGCGGTAAGGTAATCGATGTCAAGGTCTTCTCGCGCAATGAGGGCGCCGAGTTGCCCGTCGGCGTGAACCAGACGGTGCGGGTGCTGCTCTGCCAGAAGCGCAAGATCAGCGCCGGCGATAAGATGGCCGGACGCCACGGGAACAAGGGCGTTGTGAGCCGGGTGCTGCCGGTGGAGGATATGCCCTTCTTGCCCGATGGCCGCCCGGTGGATATCATTCTCAACCCGATCGGCGTGCCGTCGCGTATGAATATCGGCCAGATCCTCGAGACCCACCTGGGCTGGGCGGCCGCTCGCCTTGGCTACCGCGTGGCCACGCCGGTCTTCGATGGCGCCCACGAGGGCCAGATCAAGGACATGCTCACCGAGGCCGGGCTGCCCGGCGATGGCAAGGTTACGCTCTACGATGGGCGCACCGGCGAGCAGTTCGACCACCCGGTCACCGTGGGCTATGCCTATATGCTCAAACTGGCCCACCTGGTGGAGGATAAGATCCACGCCCGCTCCACCGGGCCCTACAGCCTGGTGACCCAGCAGCCGCTCGGCGGTAAGGCCCAGTTCGGCGGCCAGCGCTTCGGCGAGATGGAGGTCTGGGCGCTGGAGGCCTATGGCGCCGCCTACATCCTGCAGGAGATGCTCACCGTCAAGTCCGATGATGTGGTGGGCCGCGTGAAGACCTATGAGGCGATCGTTAAGGGTGAGCCGATCCAGGAGGCCGGTGTGCCCGAGAGCTTCAAGGTGCTGATCAAGGAACTGCAGTCGCTCGGCCTTAGCGTCGAGGTGCTCAGCGAAGATGAGAAGCCCGTCGAGCTCACCGACGATATCGATGGCGATATGGCCGCCCTGGACGGGATCAACCTGTCGGGGATGGAGCGTGGCGAGTTCTAAGCGGCGATTGACGGCGTACACGATAAAAGGTATACTCCCTCCAGTACACATGTTCTACTGGAGGGAGTGCCATGGGTCGCATGCCGCGCAGCTTGAGTTTCTTTCGGTGCTGGTCGGCAGAGATGGCGTACGTGCTGGGTTACTGGTGGCCCTCGGCGGGATGCCGAACAAGTCGAATGTGATCGGCTTCCCGATGGTTCCAGCGGAATACCTTGTCCACTTCGTCCGCGGCTTCGTCGATGGCGACGGGACGTTGGCGTGGAACGGCGACCGGCCGGTGCTCCAGATCTACTCAGGTTCCAAACATCTGCTGGAGCAGATGGCGTCTGCTATCGAGGCGCAGACGGGTATCCCTGCTGCGAACGTGGATCCAAATCGGACGTTGTGGTATCTCAAGTGGAGCACCATTCGGGCAAAGTGCCTGGCTGCCTGGCTCTACGTCGAGAATCCTGGACTTGTGCTTGAGCGCAAAGCTGCCATTGCCAACGCCTTCATCGCCTGGCAGCCGCGCAAACGCCCCCAAACTGGCACAATCACAGAGGCAATGAAACTGCACTTCGCAGCCTATTTGCCGCCAGAGGAGTGAGCCCAATGCTCGAGATCAACGATTTCAATGCGATTCGCATCAGCCTGGCCTCGCCGGAGGATATCAGGGGCTGGTCGCACGGTGAGGTAACCAAGCCCGAGACCATTAACTATCGAACATTGAAGCCAGAGCGCGATGGACTCTTCTGCGAAAGAATATTTGGACCCACAAAGGATTGGGAGTGCTATTGCGGCAAGTACAAAAGAGTTCGCTACAAAGGCGTTGTTTGCGATAAATGCGGTGTAGAAGTCACGCGCGCGAAGGTGCGCCGTGATCGTATGGGGCATATTAACCTGGCCTCGCCGGTGAGTCATATCTGGTTTGTGAAGGGTACGCCGAGCCGGCTGGGCCTGTTGCTCGATATTTCGCCGCGCAACCTCGAGCGGGTGCTCTATTTCGCCTCGTATGTGATCGTCGAGGTGAAGGAGGACATGCGCCAGTTCACCCGCGAGCAACTCCAGGCTGAGTACGCCGAGAAGCGCGAGAAGCTGCAGCACCAGGCTGAGGAGAAGCGCATCGAGCTCTCAACGCTGCTCACCCAGGACCTGGGCGGCATGGAGAGTGCGCAGGTCTCCACGCAGCGGCGCATCGAGGAGGACTACAAGCGGCTCCGCGACGAGATCGGCAGCGAGGCCGAGAAGCTGCGCGAGCGGCTGGAGGAGATGAACGGCGAGACTGCCGACGAGGACATCAGCTTCCGCAGTACGGTCATCGTCGAGGAGGGCGAGACGATCACCGAGCGCGTGCTTGACCAACTCGACGAACTGGTCGACCAGGAGCTCGACGCGCTCGAGGCGCGCCGGCAGCGCGACATAGCCGACGCCGAGCTGCTCACCGACGCCGAGCGCGAGCGCAAAGAGTACGAGGCCACCCAGGAGCAGGAGAAGCTCCACGAGCGGCTGCAGCGCGAGCTCGACCAGCTGGTGCGCGAGGAGAAAGAGAAACTCGACCAGCTCGACGGGCTCAAGGTCTGCCGCATCCTCTCGGAGATGGAGTACCGCCAGCTGCGCGATGTTGCGCCCGGGGTGTTCCGCGCCGATATGGGCGCGGGGGCGGTGCGCGAGCTGATCGAGCGCACGGTCGACCTGGACCGGCTGGCCGAGGATCTGCAGCTGGAAGTGCAGACCACCCAGGGCCAGCGGCGCAAGAAGGCCACCAAGCGGCTGCGCGTGGTCGAGGCCTTCCGCAAGAGCGGCAACCGCCCCGAGTGGATGATCCTGACCGTGCTGCCGGTCATTCCGCCCGACCTGCGGCCCATGGTGCAGCTGGACGGCGGCCGCTTCGCCACCAGCGACCTGAACGATCTCTACCGGCGCGTGATCAACCGCAACAACCGGCTCAAGCGCCTGATGGAGCTGAACGCGCCCGAGATCATCGTGCGCAATGAGAAGCGCATGCTCCAGGAGGCCGTGGACGCGCTGATCGACAACGGCCGCCGCGGGCGCGCGGTGTCGGGCAAGGGCAAGCACCGGCTGAAGAGCCTGAGCGATATGCTCAAGGGCAAGCAGGGCCGCTTCCGCCAGAACCTGCTGGGCAAGCGCGTGGACTACTCGGGCCGCTCGGTGATCGTGGTCGGCCCCAACCTGGCGCTGCACCAGTGCGGCCTGCCCAAGAAGATGGCGCTTGAGCTGTTCAAGCCCTTCGTGATGCGGCGCCTGGTCGAGAAGGGCTTCGCCCACAACATCAAGAGCGCCAAGCGCATCGTTGAGCGCGTGCGGCCCGAGGTGTGGGACGTGCTTGAGGAGGTTATCCAGGATTACCTGGTGCTGCTGAACCGCGCCCCGTCGCTGCACCGGCTCTCGATCCAGGCCTTCGAGGCCAAGCTGATCGAAGGCTCGGCCATTCAACTGCACCCGCTGGTCTGCGCCGCCTTCAACGCCGACTTCGACGGCGACCAGATGGCCGTGCACGTGCCGCTCTCGCGCAAGGCCCAGGAGGAGGCGCGCTCGCGCATGCTGAGCAAGTACAACCTGCTCAGCCCGGCCCACGGCGACCCGATCATCACCCCGTCGCAGGACATCGTGCTCGGCTGCTACTA
>DAOUBZ010000396.1:0-5629 GCA_034432515.1 Chloroflexaceae bacterium
AGTCTTGACACCCATGTCGAACGTCCTTCAGCCTATCGACCGCTTTCCAATGCGGCCTAGCAAAAACTCTACCCTTGAAAGGGTGGGGGCAGGGGGTTGAGGGCCAAAAGCACTGGACTATGCCTCACGCCCCCTGGCGCGCGACGGTCCGCTCCAGGAGCTTCACACTGGCATAGATCGCGTCGATGTGCGGCGTGGGCAGGCCGACGAGGCGGCCGAGCTCGGCCACGGCGCCCACCATTGCGTCGATCTCGGTCGGGCGGCCGGCCTCGATATCCTGGAGCATAGAGGTCTTGTGGGCGCCGACCTCCTCGGCGCCTTTGATGCGCTGGTCGATGCTGATGCCGAACTCAACGCCGAGGACCTCCGCGATCTGCTGGGCTTCAGCCATCATCGCTGCGGCGAGGGTGCGGGTCAGCGGCTCGCTGATGATCGCGTCGAGCGTGGCCCGGGTGAGCGCGCTGATCGGGTTGAAGGCCAGGTTGCCCCAGAGCTTGACCCACAACTCGTTGCGGATGCGTGGGCGCACGGGAGCCTTGAGCCCGGCGGCGACCATGAGTTGGGCCAGACGGCTGACCCGCTCGGTCCGCTCGCCGCTCGGCTCGCCGAGGGTGAAGCGGTTGCCCTCGATGTGGCGGATCAGCCCGGGGCGGGCGATCTCGGCAGCGGGGTAGACGACGCAGCCGATGACGCGCTCGGGCTCGGTGCTGGCGGCGATCACGCCACCCGGGTCGACCGTTTCAAGGCAGCGGCCCTCGTGTTCGCCGCCGTGGTGGTAAAAATACCACCAGGGGATGCCATTCTGGGCGTAGACGACGGCGGTGTCGGGGCCGTAGAGCGCGCGCATTGGCGCGGCGAGGGCGGGCAGGCTCTGGGCCTTCACCGCGGCGATCACGTAGTCGTGGATCCCGGCCGCGGCCATGTCGGCGGTGGCAAGCGCGGGCCGCGCGGTTTCACGGCGTCCATCGGCATACTCAACGCTGATGCCGTCGCGCCGGATGGCCTCAAGGTGGGCGCCGCGGGCGATCAGGGTTACCTGTGCGCCGGCGAGGGCCAGCTTTGCCCCCAGGTAGCCGCCAATCGCGCCGGCGCCCACAATGCAGATGCGCATGGCTCTCCTACAGCTTCCGCAGGTAGATCCGTTCGAGGGTGTGGCGCGCGCCCTTCTCGAGGATCAGGTCGGCACGCTCGCGGGTCGGCTCGATATTCTGCTTCAGGTTGACGTAGTTGATCTCGCGCCAGATGCGCCGGGCGGTGGCAACCGCCTCCTCGACGCTCAACTCAGCGTAGCGCCGGAAGAACGACGAGGGGTCGCGGAAGGCGGTCTCGCGCAGGCGCAGGAAGCGCTCGACGTACCACTGCTGGAGGTGGCACTCGTCGGCATCGACATAGATCGAGAAGTCGAAGAAATCGGAGACGAACATCTGCGGCGCGCGCGAGGCGCGCCCGCCCCGCTGCAGCACATTCAGCCCCTCGACGATCAGAATATCGGGCCGGTCGATCAGCCGGGTCTCATCGGGCACAATGTCGTAGGTCAGGTGCGAGTAGATCGGCACCTCCAGGCGTGGTACCCCGGATTTCACATCAGCCATAAACTGGATCAGCCGGCGCCGATCATAGCTCTCGGGGAAGCCCTTGCGGTGCATGATCCCCCGCGCGTGGAGCACCTCGTTCGGAAAGAGGAAGCCATCGGTGGTGACCAGGTCGACCTTGATCCCACCGAGGTGACGGGCGAGCAGCACTTGCAGGATGCGGGCCGTGCTGCTCTTGCCCACGGCAACGCTGCCGGCAATGCCGATCACATACGGCACGCGGCACTTGGAGGGGCTGCCGAGGAAGACATTGGTCACCTGGTAGAGCTGCTGCGAGGCATCGTAGTACAGCTGTAGCAGGCGCATCAGCGGCAGGTAGATATCTGCCACTTCCTCGATCGAGACGGTATCGCTGAGACTGACGAGCTGTTCCAACTCCTCCTCGGCGATCGGCAGTGCGTCGCCATCGCGGAGCCGGGCCCATGCGGCGCGGGAGAAGCTCAGGTAGGGGCTGAGCCGCCGTTCATCGGCGAAGACGGTGGCCATGCGTGTGTATCCTCATTGCTACGAGTGCGCGAGGCACCCTGTAAAAGCTACATGCGCGGGGAAGCGCGCGGGCACCGTCGCCAGCTGCACCCCTAAGCCTTAAGCGGTCAAACCGAGGGTTTGTGCCATAGTGATGCGCTGGAGTTTTCCGGTGGCGCCGCGCGGGAGCGCGGTGAGGATGTGGATCTGCCGGGGAACCTTGAAGTCAGCCAGGGTCTTTGCGCAGTGGTCGCGCAGCTCGCGTTCGCTGGCCTCGGCTTTGAGGACCACTGCAGCGTGGACCTCTTCGCCAAGGGTGGGGTGGGGCACGGCGAAGGCCAGGGCCTCGGCCACTGCGGGGTGACGCAGCAGCACATCGTCGATCTCCAGGGGCGAGATCTTCTCACCGCCGCGATTGATCAGCTCCTTGATCCGCCCGGTGAGCACCAGGTAACCATCGTCATCGAGGTAGCCCTGGTCGCCGGTGCGGAACCAGCCCGCCACGAAGGCGGCAGCGTTGGCCTCGGGGTTGTTCTCGTAGCCGTCGACGACGTTGCCGCCCCGCACCACCACCTCGCCCTTAACGCCTGGGGGCAAGAACTGGCCGGCCTCGTCCATCACACCGACATCGACGCCGATGCCGAGGCCCACGCTTCCGGCCTTGCGCCGGGCCGGTGGCAGCGGGTTGGAGGTCATCTGGTGGCTGGCCTCGGTCATCCCGTAGCTCTCGAGCACTGGCGCGCCAAAGTTGGCCTCCAGGCGCTCCATGACCACCGGGGGCAGCGGTGCGCTGCTCGAGCGGATGAAGCGGAAGGGGTGGGCGCGGATAATCTCGAGGTTGCGTTCGGCCCGAGCGAGGAGCAACTGGTGCATCGTCGGCACCGCCGAGTACCAGGTGGGCTGGAACTCCTTGACCCAGTGCCAGAACTTGAGGCCGTCGAAGCCGGGTGGGCAGATTACCGTGCCGCCGGTGGCCAGGGTGCTCAGCAGCGAGGCAACGATGCCGTGGATGTGGAAGAGTGGCATCACGCAGAGTGCCCGATCGGCCGGGCCGAGCGCGTAGGTTGCGGCGATGTTGGCCGCGGAGGTCGCCAGATTGCGGTGGCGGATCGGCACGCGTTTCGGGCGGCTGGTGGTACCGCTGGTATGGAGGATCATGGCCACGTCATCGGGCCGGGCGAGCCTGGGGATGGCGGGGGTGGCCGGCTGGTGCGCGCAACTGAGCGCAACCCTGCCGTCGGGGCGGGGCGCGGCCTCGATCAGCAGCATACCCGGCAGCATCGCTGCGCGGGCCTCGGGCAGGGCATCGGGGGCGACAATCAACGCGCGGGCGCGGGTGTCATCAAAGTAGAAGGCGAATTCCTCCTGGCGATATTTCGGGTTGAGAGGTGCGGCGGTGGCGGCGGTGGCGGCGGCGAGGAAACAGATCGCCATCTCCGGGCCATTGACCATGGCGATGGCCACCCGGTCGTCGCGGGTGAGGCCGAGCGCCTGGAGCTGGCTTGCCAGCTCGCGTACATTGGCGCGCAGCGCCGCGTAGCTGAGCGATGGTCGTTCGGGGGCAAGGATCGCGGGGTGATCATCGGCACCATTGCCGAGCAGGTCGAACAGCGTCTGCAAGACGGGCTCACGCGCCATCATCGGCTCCTAGGTTGTGGCATCGCTCGCACTCCACAGCGTCCATGCCATACTCTACGACGCGGAGTTACACGGCTACCAGCCGACCGCGCAGCCGTCGCAGCGCGCCTCGCTGCCGGCCACATAGGCGCCGGTCGCGAGGCGCCAGATGATCTGGCCGCGCCCGAAGGGGCCAACCGCGGCGTCCACCTGCACCTGGTGGCCACGGGCAGCCAGGCCCTCGACGATATGGCGCGGCGTTTCCAGTTCCAGGTGAACGGTCCCATCGCGTTCCCAGCGCCAGCGGGGCGCGTCGAGGGCGGCCTGGGGGTGCATGCCGTAGCTCAGGCTATTGACGATCAGCTGGGTATGGCCCTGGGGCTGCATGTGGGCGCCCATCAGGCCGAAGGGGCCGATCGGCCGGCCGTCTTTGAGCAGGAAGCCGGGGATGATCGTATGGAAGGGACGCTTGCCGGGCTCCAGGCGGTTGGGGTGGCCCGGGGTCGTCACGAAGCTGTAGCCCCGGTCGTGCAGTGCGATGCCCCAGCCCGGGATGACCACCCCCGAGCCGAAGCCCATGAAGGTAGACTGGATCATGCTCACCATACGGCCTGCGCTATCGGCGGTGCAGAAGTAGACGGTGCCACCCTGCGGCAACTCACCCGGCCCGAAGTCCTGGGCACTGGCGCCGATCAGGCTGCGCCGCGCGGCGAGGCGCTCGCGGTCGAGCAGCGCCGCCAGCGGGATGCTGCCCATCGCCGGGTCGCCCACATAGGCGAACACATCGGCGAAGGCCAGCTTCATCGCCTCGATCTGCAGGTGATAGCTAGCTACTGAGTCACGGGGGTAGCGCTCAAGCGCCAGGCCATCGAGCAGCCCCAGGGCGAGCAGGGCGGCGATACCCTGGCCATTGGGCGGAATCTCGGCCACGGTATAGCCGGCGTAGTCGGTTGTAATCGGCGTGACCCACTCGGAGCGGTGGGCGGCGAGGTCATCGGCACTGAGCAGGCCGCCCGTCTGCGCGCTGAAGGCGGCGATCGCGGCGGCGATCTCGCCCTCGTAGAAGGTGCGCACCCCCTCGCGGGCCAGCAGGCGCAGGGTGCGGGCGTGATCAGGGGCATAGAAGCGCTCGCCGGCGCGCGGGGCACGCCCGGCGGGGGCGAAGGTCTCGAGGAAGCCGGCGAACTCGGGGCCCTCGCGGCTCAGGGCGGCGGCTACGCCCTGCTGCCAGAAGTGGCTGACGAGCGGGGCGACCGGCGCGCCGCCGGCGGCATAGGCGATCGCCGGACCAAAGACCTGCTCCAGGGGCAGCGTGCCGAAGCGGGCGTGCATATCGCCCCAGAGCTGCACGACACCGGGCACCGTCACCGGCAGCCAGCCGTAGGCGGGCACCTGAGCGTGGCCGGCCCGCTGCAGCACCTCGACGCTCAGCGCGGCGGGGGCGCGGCCCGAGCCGTTGATGCCGTGCAGCGTCGCCCCGTCCCAGATCAGGGCGAAGCCATCGCCGCCGAGCCCGTTGGAAGTCGGTTCGAGCACGGTGAGGCAGGCCGCCGCGGCGATCGCGGCATCGACCGCCGTGCCCCCGGCCTGGAGCATGGCCAGACCGGCCTGCGAGGCGAGCGGGTGAGAGGTGGCGACCACGCCATTGGCCGCGATCAGCGGCACGCGGCGCGCGGTATAGGGAAAACTCAGCAGATCGTGCTGCACGCATCCTCCACGGGCAAGACCAGCGCGAGGTCACAAGGTGTAGCTGGAATTATGCCACAGATCGGCGGCGTGCGACGCGCTCCCAGCCGCAACTTGGTAGCGGTCTGCTCTCTGAAGGTGGTAACCTCTTCATCGTTTGCTGGCGGCCCACGGCCTATACCTCTACTTTGTGACTTGGGGGCGAAGGTGGTATACTGTGGATTATGGTAAGTACTTCTCGCCTTCCTCAGGCGCCCAGCGAGCCGCTG
>DAOUBZ010000397.1:0-20160 GCA_034432515.1 Chloroflexaceae bacterium
CCAGCGTTCGTCCTGAGCCAGGATCAAACTCTGCGTGGGACCGTGGCGTTCGACTCCCGTCGTCCGCCCGTTCCCCTCTTGACGTGGACCAACTGTCTATTTCCTACCGTATTCTGGTTGTGAAGGTGCTCACTGAAAACAAGCGCGGGGAAAACAAAACCAGGAAGCCTCAGATGATTCTGTCTTCCTGGCGACGTCTCTGATACGACTATCAGCGCGGTTCGCTCAGTTTGTTTCCTTGCTTGTTTCGTCTGCCTCGCGGTTGCCCGTGAGTGAGACGGCACTTGTTCCAGCCCGCGTAGTATAGCACTGGCCCGGGAGCTTGTCAACATTGTGTTAAGAGCGTGTTTTGCTGCATTATGCTGCGGTAAAGCCCGCTCTGGTCCCTGCCGGCGATTAGTGAAATTTTGGCAACTTCTGGTACTTTTGGCGCGGTGCGCGTGGTACTCGCGATCAGGTGCTACGCGAGTTCGGCCAGTTCGGCCCAGCGGTTGAAGCTGTGCTCGATCGCTGCCTCGACCCGGCTCAACTCAGCGGCCAGCGTGCTGTAGTCTGCCCCCGGGGCGTTGATCGCCGCCGCCAGTCGCTCCCGCTCCGCCTCCAGTTCCGCGATCTGGCTTTCGAGTTGCCCAAGCTCGCGGCGCTCCTTCGCGCTCAGGCGCCGCGCCGCTGGCTCAGGCGCCCCACCGCTTGCGGCCGCGCGCCCCGTGCTCCGCGGCGCGCCTTTGCCAGCACGCGGCGCGCGGCGTTGCTCCGGACGGTAGGCCAGGTACATGCTGTAGCCGCCCGGGTACTCGACGACCCGGCCCTCGCCCTCGAAGGCGAAGGTGCGCTGCACTACCCGGTCGAGGAAGTAGCGATCATGGGAGACGGCCACCACTGCGCCCGGGAAGTCGTCGAGGTAGGCTTCGAGGACGGTGAGGGTCTGCAGATCGAGGTCGTTGGTGGGCTCGTCGAGGATGAGCAGGTTCGGTTGTTCGATCAACTGGCGCAGCAGGTACAGACGCCGGCGCTCGCCGCCGGACAGGGTGGCGATCGTGGCCCACTGTTGCTCCTGGCTGAAGAGGAAGCGTTCGAGCATGGCCGTGGCGGCCACCAGTGCCCCCTCGCGCCCGCGGATGAGCTCGGCGGCCTCGCGGATGTAGTCCACCACCCGCTGGCTGTCGTTGAGCCCCGCCGCCTCCTGGTCGTAGTAGGCGATGTGGACGGTCGTCCCGACGCTGACGCTGCCGCTGTCGGGTTCAAGCCGCCCGGCGATCAGGTTGAGCAGGGTTGTTTTGCCGCTGCCGTTTGGCCCGATGATCCCGATCCGGTCCCCGGGCCGGATCTCGAGGTTCAGCCCGCTGATCAGTTGGTGTTCGCCGAAGCGCTTGCTAACTGCCTTGAGCTCGACCACGCGCTTGCCGAGGCGGCGGCCCGCGGCCACATCGATCGTGACCGTGCCCTGGGCGGCCATGGGGCGCTGCTCCAGCAGGGCGTGGACCCGCTCGACATGGGCTTTCTGCTTGGTCGTGCGCGCGCGGGCGCCCCGCCGCAGCCAGGCGAGCTCGCGGCGCAGCAGGTTCTGCCGAGCCTCCTCGGCCGCGGCCTCGTGAGCCAGTCGCTCGGCCTTCTGCTCGAGGTAACGCTCGTAGTTGCCCTGGTAGCTGGTGACCCGGCCCCGGTCGAGTTCGAGCGTGCGGCTGACCAGCCGTTCGAGGAAGTAGCGGTCGTGGGTGACCAGCAGCAGGGCGGTGGGCGTGCGCGCCAGGTACTCTTCCAGCCAGGCGATGGTGTCGGTGTCGATGTGGTTGGTCGGCTCGTCGAGGATGAGCAGATCAGGCCGGTCAACCAGGATGCGGGCCAGCGCGGTGCGCTTGCGCTGGCCACCCGAGAGGGTGCCGACCGGCTGGTTGATCACCGCGGCCAGGCCGAGTTCATCGATGATCGCCCGGGCCGCCGTCTCGGCCTCCCAGATGCCGAGCGCGTCCAGCTGCGGCGTGAGCGCGCCCAGGCGTTCGATCAGCGTCCCGTCGTCGGGGCGGGTTGCGAGTTCGCTGCTCAGGTGTTCGTAGGCGCGGAGCAGGCTCATCGTCGGCGAGTCGCCGGCGAAGACCGTGTCGAGCACGCTCAGTTGTGGCTCGAGCGGCGGATCCTGCGGCAGATAGGCGCAGCGCACGCCGCCCGCGACCGTCACGCGGCCCCGGTCGGCCGGCTCGAGCCCGGCGATGATGCGCAGCAGCGTGCTCTTGCCGCTGCCATTGACGCCGATCACGCCCAGCCGCTCGCCTTTGAGCATGCCAAAGCTGACGTCGCTGAAGAGCGGGCGCTCACCGTACTGTTTCGTTAGCGTCTCGACCGAGAGGATGGTCATACCTGGGGGTGCGGATGCTGGCTGGCTACGCGAGCGAACGGTATTATCATACCATGGCGCTCAATACTGGCGACGTGACCACCAGGCCCATCCCAGGGCTGACGATCCTGCTGGCAAACCCTGTTTTTCCCACGCCGGGTGCGCGGGCGTCCCGCCCCTATGCAGGCCGGAGGCCCGCGTACCCGGGTTTGGGAGCAGTATCACGCAACGTCTGTGGGGCAAGCCCCAGACACACGTCGAACATCTGGCGGTCCGTCGGGACGCAACGCGCTGCGTCCTTACGCGCTTCGGTCGTTCATAGATAGCGAAGGATCATTCTAACGAGCTCTGGAGACAGCTATGGCCATCGCGCTGCACAATGTCCGCATTATCGAGGTTGCGACCTACCTACCGGGGCCGGCATGCACGCAGTTGCTGGCGAGCCTCGGCGCGCAGGTGACGAAGGTGAGCCGGCCTGGCGGCGATCCGCTGCGCCAGCTCCCGCCGCTGAGCGCTGCCTATACCGCGCTGAATGCGGGCAAGACCGAGCTGGAGCTCGATCTGAAGCAGCCGGAGGGGGTGGCGGCGTTGCAGGCGCTGGCCCGTGAGGCCGATGTGCTGGTCGACGGCATGCGTCCCGGCGTCCTGGAGCGCCTGGGTGTCGGGCCGGTGGCGCTACGGGCGTTGAACCCGCGCCTGATCTACTGTGCGCTGAGCGGCTACGGGCTGAGCGGGCCGGATCACCAGCTGGCCGGCCACGACCTCAATTTTGTCGCGCTGTCGGGGCTGCTCGCCGCGACCCGGGTGGGCGACGAACCGGCTTTGCCGGGCACCCAGTTGGCTGACCTGGTGAGCGGGCTGATGGCGGCAAGTGCGATCCTGGCGGCGCTCTACGCCCGCGGCGATGGGCCAGGCTGCCTGCTGGACGTGCCGATGCGCGATGCCACACGCTGGCTGATGAGCCCCTGGTATGCCGTGGCCCGCACCACGTCCGGTGTCGCCGCAGACGCGCTCAGTGGTGCAGCCGCCTGCTACCGCGCCTACCGCACGGCCGATGGCCGGCATCTGGCGGTTGCGGCGCTTGAGGCGCACTTCTGGGCGCGTTTCTGCGCAGCGATCGGGCGGCCCGACCTGGCCCTGCGGCAGCACGACGCCGACCAGGCGGCACTGGCGGCCGAGGTCGCGACGGTGATAGCTGAGCGTAGTCTGGCCGACTGGCGCGCGTTGCTAGCCGGCCTCGACGCCTGTGTGACCCCGGTGCTGACGGTGGAAGAGGCGGCGCAGGAGTGGGATGGCGGCGCAGGCCTGCCGTGTACAGTGGGGTGAGGCGCGTGGGATGACGGGTGCTTACGCATGGTTGAGAAACGGCCATTCCTGCTTGACAGTTGTGAAGATGCGTGACGCGATAAGGCGATATGATCGCGTCCGCGCTTCATCGCATCCGCGCAAACGATCACGCGAGTTTGAACCACGTCTCACAGGACGATCTTGCGCTCGGCGATCAGCTTGTTGCGCAGCTTGCGGTAGAGCTCATCGTAGTTGAGGCGCTCCATCGTGATCTCGTACTTGTAAGCCTGGAGCATCCGGTGCACCTCGGCGTCGAGGCGTTCCTCGACCATCAACTCATCGGTGATGATCTCGCTGATCGCTAGTTTCAGGGCCGTATCGTCACCGCGGAACAGCACGCCATCGACGTCGGCCAGCGCGTCAATCAGGGCGACGGCCAGTGCTTCGATCTTTTCGGGTGAGAGCTTCATAGGAACTCCTCACGGGCGGCGACGAAGCTGGGGCGCAGCGCCTGAAGCTCGTCGCTGCGCTCGGCTGGCAGCTGGGGGAGCGGGTCGAGCGGGTGGGCGGCGTGGAGGATGCGGGCACAATGCTCAACCTGCGCCACGATGGCTTGGCGACGGGCGGCTTCGCTAACGCAATGCTCGTTCATGGCCTCAGACGGCGCTGCATCGTGGCGCGCAGTTGCCGGGCAAGCAGCAGGGCGAAGAGCGCCCAGCCCAGCCAGGCGATCAGGGTGTGGCTGAAGCGGGCGAGCAGCAAACTGGCGAGCAACCCGGCCCGTGCCATCGTCACCAGCGCCTGTTTCCAGCGTGCAACTTGAGGGCTAGCCTCCCAGTTGATCGTGGCGATGCGCGGTAGCAAACCTCGTTCGACACAGCCCTCAAAAGAGTTTACATAAATCGTATCGGTATAGTGGGCGGCGAGCACCAGGTCGCGTTCGAGCGCCTCCCAGGTCAGTGGTGGCAATCCCTCACTGCTGCTCTCGCGGATGCTGCCGCTGCTCACCACGCCGACCCCGATCCCATCAGCCGCGGGGCCGTAGCTCGTGATCAGCACACCGCCGAGGTCATCGCCCAGCGCGGCAAGCGGGGCGCTACTATAACAGATCAGTACCTCGACATCGGCGGGCAGGTCCACGATATCGAGCACCCGTTGGGCGAGGGTGGTGCCAGCGCGGCGATCGTCGGCCAGAATCGGCAGTTGGTAGGTATGGACCTCGTACCCGTCGTGATGGATCGCGCTGATGAGCTCACAGTAGGCGTTACGCGCGGCCTCGTAGAGCACATTCTCGCTGGCGAGCCAGAACCGGCGTGCCAGGTGGCGCACCCCCCGGCGCTGCAACCGGTCGAGCTCACTGCTCGGTGGCTCGATATCGAGGCCAATCGCCTGGAACTGCAAATCGTGCGCGTGGGCCCACGCACGGAACTGGCGATAGCGCTCAAGGGCCTGAGGGTAGTTCTGCAGGCTAAACCAGAGACCTTCATCGGGGGGCAGCAACAACCAGGCGATGACCGGAATGCTATGCCGGTTCAGCAGCCGGATGGCTTCGACGAGGGGTGGGTCGAGCTCACGCAGCGCGAGCGCGATGCCATAGCGATGGGCGGCCAGGTGAACCATGATCGCCCCGTGCTGGAGGTGGGTGAGCAGCTCCGGGCCGTTGAGTTCGCAAAAGAAGATAAGTTGCGGCTGCCCAAAGCCCGCTCGGGTCGACTCAGTTGTGGGCGTTGCGACGTGCACAGGGGTGTATGCTTTCGCGGGTGAATGGCCCGATCGATACTCATTATACACCGCCATGCACGCCGACGGCGTGGAGTCGCACGACTCCACGCCGTCAGCCGGTAGCGATTGGCTTACGGCTGCAGGGCCTCGCAGCTAGGACTGCTACTGGAGGCCGTTGCCGTTTTACCGTCAAGTGCCCAGACCAGGAGGGTGGCGCCGTCCCACTCGACGCTAAACGCCGATTGGGGATAGCGCCCGCTGAGCCCGGGCGGGAAGACGGTCGGCTGGCCGCGGTCTGCCGGTTCGGGGTAGAAGCGGTTGTCGGGTCCAATCGGCACAACCACCGGATTGGTTGCGGCATTGCGGTAGCTGAAGTACGCGACGTAGCGCGTATCACTGAGCCTGGTAACACATTCCAGGATCGGCCGCAGCCCCGTAAGGCTCTCCTCTGGCACGGGGGTGGCGGTCGCCGTTGGTGTGGCGGTCGCGGTGGCGGTTGCGGTTGGCGTGGCCGTCGCGGTCGCGGTCGCGGTCGCTGACGGCGTTGCGCTGGGCTCCGGCGTCGCGCTGGGCGATGGGGTCGAGCTGGGCGACGGTGTAGCCGTCGCTGACGGCGTTGCGCTGGGCGACGGCGTCTCGGTGGCGGTTGGCGTGGCGGTGGGCGTGCTGGTCGGCAGTGGCGCCGCGGTGGGCGTACTGGTTGGCGTGGCCACAATCAGCGGTGTGGCAATCGGTGACGGTGAGCTCACCGGTACCGGGGTGGCACTGGCCACGGGCGTAGCACTGGCCACGGGCGTGGCAGTAGCCGGGGCCGTGGGCGCTACACTGGGCGCTGGCGTGGCGCTCGGCGGAGCCGGCGTTGCGGTTGGCACCTGTGGTGGTGGCGCTACGACCGGCGCGCTGGTGGGCGTGGCCGAAGGCCGGGAGGTGGGCGTGGCCAGGGGTTCGCCGCCAACGGGACGCGGCTCACCGCTATCGGGCTGTGATGGGCCAGGCTGAGAGGTATTCTGGTTGCCATCATCGGCCGGGCTGGTGATTGGCGTGGCAACCCCGCCGGCCGGCCGGCCGGGTGTGGCGACGGGCGCGGGGATGACGGCCACGACGGGTGTCCGGGTAGGTCGCCGCGGTTCCACGCTGGCATCAGGGGCGGGTGGCACGCCGGCCGTATCCGTACTCTGCTCCTCGGGCAGCGCCTCGATCAGGTTGCTGATCTCTCCCACCGCGTTCTGGAGCGCCGCACTGGCGCTGCTGTCGGGCGGGGTGACCGTGCGCAGATCGGCCTCAGCACGGCCCAGCAGGCGACCGAGCCGGGCGACGGTACGCTCACGGATCTCAGGGCTGGTGCCGGGCAGATTCTCGAGTGTCTGACGCACCTGGCTGTCGAGGCGCTGAACCGTCGCGGTGAGCTGGCCAGGATCGGCCCCTTCGCGCTGGGTCAGGGCGCTGATCTCGGCCACACGACGCTCGACGCTGGTTGCGACGAGTTGGGCACGCCGGTCCGGGTTCACGGTCAGGCTAATGCGGGCCTGCTCGGAGGCCAGCTTCCAGCCATAGAGATAGTCGCCGGGGAGGCTGTGGGCGGCAGCCGAGTCCACGGTGTAGAAGGTCATAAACAGAATGAGCAGCGCGCTGAGGGCAACACTGGCCATGCGTGGGGCGCCGCGGCGTGACAGCGCCTGGGTCAGCGGGCTGAGCAGGCGGCGCAGACGCTGCCCGAGCGTCTCGGGGCGCGCATAGGTCGTGCGCGCGATCGCCTCGATCTCACGGCGTCCGGAGGCCAGCCACTGCTCCAGCGATGGCGGCATAGCCGAAACGGCCTGGCGCCTGATGGCGGCGGCTGTGCGGAGCATTGGCTCGAGGTCGGCCCGCTGCTCCGGGTAGCTGCTCAGGATCTCTTCGATACTGGCGCCGGCCCGGAGTCGCTCGAGGGCTTCATCGAGCAGCTGTGACAGATCGGGACGCACCTTCAATCTCCCGCCGGCAGCTCATAGGGTCTGCGCACCTGGTCGTGGCGCCTGCTTGTGCCACCAAGCTCGCGCTCCTCCAGCGTATACTCGCGCTGGTAGGTTCGTTCAGTCTGGGCCGGGGCCGGGCCGCCCGTAAGGGCAGGCTCCTCGGCCTCGCGGTTCATGATCTTCTGCAGGCTCTGCAGCGCCCGATGCTGGATCGCTTTGATTGCGCCCTCGGTCCGTCGTAGCATGCCGGCAATCTCGCTGTTGCTCAGGTCGGCGAAGAAGCGAAGGGTGAGCACCTGCTGCTGGTCGTGGGTGAGTTGGCCGAGCGCCTGCTGGAGCGCGATCCGGTCCGTAATCGTGCGAACATCGTTCTGGCTGCTGGTATCGACGAGATCGTCGCGGGTGTCGAACGGCGTCGAGACGACCCGGCGCCGGCGCTGATGACTGTGCAGCACATTGGCCGCGATGGTGTAGATCCAGCCGAGGAAGGATTTCTCATCGCGGTATTCGAAGCGCTCGATCCCGTTGATGATCTTGATGAACACCTCTTGTGTCAGATCCTGGGCCAGCTCTAGCTCGGTGACCCGGATGTGCAGATAGCGCAGGATCATGCCGGCGTACTCAGCATACAGCTCGCTGATCGCGGTCGGGTCGCGCTGCTTCGCGCGCTGAATACAGTCGCGCAGGGCATCCGGGGAGAGCATGGCTGGCCTCACGAGCTGCCGCTGCTCCGCCGACCGCGTAGGCGTCTACTTCGCCTATACCCATGAACGCGGCCTGCAGGCAAAAAGTTGCGCCAGTTCGCTTGCTTCTCGTGAATCCGGTCGGGTTACCTGGTCATTCTCATTGAACGCCAGTTCCGCCATTCTTCGCATTATACCCTTTCAGGGTTCTGACCGTAAGGGAAAATTCTGTTAACAGTGAGCGTGCGCCATGTTCGCCTCCGCTGGTGGGGTGTGGAGCGGCGCAGCCGCCAACACCACCAGACAACCTGGGTGCGGGGCTTGCCCCAAAGGACGTTGCAGCCCTGAGTTGCGCGCGTGGCGGCGCCGCGCTATACTGGCCGGGCGCGAGAAAGCATGCGACAAACCGTCGTAATCAGTGCCGATCAGGGATCGTTCAGCATGAAAATTGCAATTATTGGCCTGGCGAACAGCGGCAAGACGACGGTGTTCAATGCCCTTACCCGGGGGAGCGCCGAGACAGCCGCCTACTCGTCGGGGCAGATGGAGCCGAACCTGGCGACCGTGAAGGTGCCCGATGCGCGCCTCGCGGTGCTCGCCCAGCTGTTCAAGCCACGCAAGGTGACCTATGCCGACGTGCAGTACGTCGATGTCGCCGGGCTCAGCGGCGGAGGGCGGCAGGGCGGCGGGCTGCCCCCGGCGTTGCTCAACTACATTGGCAGCGCCGACGCGCTGCTGCACGTGGTGCGTGTCTTCAGCGATCCGGGCGTCCCGCATCCTGATGGCACGATCGATCCGCAACGCGATATCCAGGCTGTCGATCTCGAGTTGAGCTTTTCGGACCTGGCGATCATCGAGAAGCGGCTGAACCGGCTCAATGCCGAGATTCCCAAGCTGCCGGCCAAGGACAAGGAGCTGCGCATCGCCGAGCGTGATCTGCTGGAGCGACTCAAGCAGGCCCTGGAGGCCGACCAGCCGATCCGCAGCCTCGCGCTGAGCGACGAGGAGGAGCGCGTGATCCGCGGCTACCAGTTCCTCACCGCCAAGCCGCTCCTGCTGGTGCCCAACATCGGTGAGGACCAGCTGCAGGCCCCGCCGGCAATCGACTATCCCTTCCCGCGCAGCGCGGTCGTGCCGGTCTGCGGCAAGATCGAGGCCGAACTGGCCCAGCTCGACGATGCTGATGCCCGCTCGTTTATGGAGGATCTTGGCATCACACAGCCGGCCCGTGACCTGGTGATCCAGCGCAGCTACGAACTGCTGGGTTTAATCAGCTTCTTGACGGCCGGACCCGACGAGGTGCGCGCCTGGACAATCAAGCGCCAGACGCCGGCGGTTGAGGCGGCGGGCACGATTCACTCCGATATCCAGCGGGGCTTCATTCGCGCCGAGGTCGTGGCCTATGCCGACCTGATCGCCGCGGGCTCGATGGCCGAAGCCAAGAAGCATGGCAGCGTGCGCATGGAGGGCAAGAGCTACATCGTCCAGGACGGCGACATCTGCCACTTCCTGTTCAATGTCTGAGCTGCTGGATGGGCCGGCTTATGATGCGCTCGCCAGCTCGGCGCGGGCCTCGTCGAGATCGATGAGCGTTGCGGGACCGGCGATGCGCCCACGCACGCTCTCCAGGCCGAGATCCAGCGCCTCGACCGCTGCGACGACCGCCGCTTCATGCTCGCGGTGAGTGATGAGCACGACGGTGGGGCCGGTATCGGTGCTGGCATAGACCGGCACGCCCTGGCTGCGCAGTGCGTCGCACATGCGGAAGATCGCGATGTTCTCGGGCTCCCAGCCGATCAGGCGGTGCTCGCGGGCGCCGGACATGGTCACGCCGTGCAGACGCATACTGTCGAGCTCGGCCAGCTGGCCAATCACGCGCCAGTCGCCGCGGCTGGCCGCCGTGAGGCACTCGATGATCTCGTCGCCGCGGCTGAGCATCCAGGCCTTGAAGAAGCTGCTGCGGGGCGCGTCGTGGTGGGCCTGCTCGGTCTTGAGCCCGACCCGTGAGTCGATCGGCACGGTGACAAGGCGCACATCGGCCAGCTGGTCCGCCGTATCGAGGCGCAGGGCGAAACTGTCCTCGTGGGCGATGCCGGGGTAGGCGAGCCAGAGGGCCAGGCCGCCAGCGGCGGCGCGACAGCCGGAGCCGGCGAGCAGCCGGGCGATGCAGCTGAGGAAGCGGGTATTGGCGACCAGCGTGGGGCCGTAGAGCGCGCCGATGCTGGCTGCGGCCAGGGCGGCGGCGCCGGCCGCACTGGTGCCGAGGCCCTTGCCGGCCACGCGGGCCTTGAGCACATTGCGGGTGGTCACCCGGGCCGCCACGCGCACGCCGCCGAGGGCGCGCACGGCGTCGAGGATCTGCACGATCCGCTCGAGCTCGCGGCCGCGGGCGGGCTGGCCGCCGAGGGTGGCTTCGTCGGCGGCCAGGTGCGGGTCGAACTCCACCATGGTCACGCTGTGGGCGGCATCGTTGTTCAGTGAGATGCTGGGCAGGAAGGCGATGCGGTAGGCCCAGTCGGCGAGGCCGTGATACTTGAGCACGCCCTGCATGGGGTAGGCGCGGGCGGCGGCGCGGCCCCGTTCATTGGCCGGGGGCAGCGTCGAGGGAAAGGGCGCCACACTGAGCCCGGCCGTCGCCAGTGCGGCCAGGATGCGGTGGTGGGCGGCCTGCATGGCCGGAACGGTGTCGGCAAAGCCGTCGGGGATGGTGGTTTGCATAGGTATGAGCGACGCAGCAGTGGCACCGCCGCTGCTGGGCCGATACGTGGCGAGGCATGGACCTCGGCGCCTGGCCCGGCGCCGGTCGCGTATGCTTGCCGCTCGCCGTCGAGCACCCTTCGATACGGCCTACGGCCTCCTCAGGGTGCTTGACGCGGCGAACAGCGGACGCAGCGTGCAGCGACCAGCAGACGCCGCGCGCGGCGTCCGTACGTGCTCAGCATTAGCGTGTCACGCCACTAGCGGCGTTCGTAGTTAGGCGCCTCCTTGGTGATGGTGACGTCGTGGGGATGGCTCTCGATCTGGCCGGCCATGGTGACGCGGATCAGGCGCGTCTCGCGCCGCATGCTCTCGATGTCGCGCGCGCCGACATAGCCCATGCCGGAGCGCAGACCGCCGACCAGCTGGAAGACGGTGTCCTGCAGCGGGCCCTTGAAGGGCACCATGCCCTCGATGCCCTCGGCGACCAGTTTGCGTGTCTCGTTGACATTGGTCTGGAAGTAGCGATCGCCGCTGCCGCGGGCCATGGCCCCGATCGAGCCCATGCCGCGGTAGGTCTTGTAGGAGCGGCCCTCATAGAGGATGTTCTCACCGGGGCTCTCTTCCGTACCGGCGAAGAGCGAGCCGATCATCACGGTGTGGGCGCCGGCGGCGATGGCCTTGGCGATATCGCCGGAGTACTTGATGCCGCCGTCGGCGATGATCGGGATGCCAAAGCGCTCGGCGGCGCGCGCACAGTCGCTGATCGCGGTGATCTGGGGCATGCCTGCGCCGGAGATGACGCGGGTCGTGCAGATCGACCCGGGCCCCTGGCCGGTCTTGACGGCGTCGACGCCCCGTTCGATCAAGGCCACAGCGGCGGCGGCGGTGCTGATGTTGCCGGCGATCAGCTGGACATCGGGGAAGGCCTCGCGCACGCGCACGACAGCGTCGAGCACGCCCTGGGCGTGGCCGTGGGCAGTATCGATGGTCAGCACGTCGGCCCCGGCGCGTACCAGGGCGGCCGCCCGCTCCAGGAAGTCGCCGCCCGCGCCGATCGCCGCGCCGACGCGCAGGCGCCCCTGTTCGTCTTTGCAGGCGTAGGGGTGCTCGATCTGCTTCATGATGTCCTTGACCGTGATCAGGCCGGTGAGTTTGCCACGATTATTGACCACGAGGACCTTCTCGATCCGGTGGCGGTGGAGCACCTCTTTGGCCTGTTCGAGGGTGGTGCCCTCGGGCACGGTGACGAGGTTCTTGCTGGTCATCAGGTCGCTGATCGGGCGGCTGCGGTCGCTCTCGAAGCGCAAATCACGGTTGGTGATGATGCCAACGAGGTCGCCCTCGGCCGTGACGATCGGCACGCCGGAGATCTTGTACTCGGCCATGAGGTCGAGCGCGTCGCCCACGGTGCGGTCGGGGGGCAGGGTGATCGGGTCGGTGATCATGCCGCTCTCCGAGCGCTTGACCTTGCGCACGCTCTCGGCCTGCTGCTCGACGGACATGTTCTTGTGGATGAAGCCGATGCCGCCCTCGCGGGCCAGGGCGATGGCAAGGCGATGCTCGGTGACGGTATCCATCGCCGCACTGACGATGGGGATGTTCAGCCTGATGGAGCGGGTGAGCCAGGTGCTCACGTCGACCTGGGCGGGCAGAACCTGCGAATGGGCGGGGATGAGCAGCACGTCGTCGAAGGTCAGGCCCTCGGGGGCGAACTTCTCGTCCCAGTTGATGTTCACGGGGCTCCTCCTTGGGGCATTGGTTGGGTGACGGCCGATGATGCAAAAAGCCCCCGCGCGGTGAGGCGCGAGGGGCGACACCGTCGTGCGCCGCGAACTGTGACGTTACTATACTGCGCAAGCGGGTTGGCGTCAACCGCAGCTTGTTGCATGGTCTCTAGGGCAAGCCCCAGACTCCAGGGTGTACAAACACCGTCAGCGTACCACCTCGTCGAGCAGCTGGCCAGCGGGGCCGTAGAGCCGGGCGGTGAGCGCGGGGACACCGACGGCGTGGGTCGAGCAGCTGAGGCAGGGGTCGAAGGCGCGGATGCCGCCCTCGACGCGGTTGAGCAGGCCCTCGTCGAGGCGGTCGCCCCGCAGGTAACGCCCGGCGATCTGGGCCACGGTGCGGTTCATGGCCGCGTTGTTCTGGCCGGTGGCGATGATTAAGTTGACATAGGTAAGCAGGCCGCGCTCATCCACGCGGTAGTGGTGGAAGAGGGTGCCGCGCGGGGCCTCGCTGCAGCCCACTGCGTCGAGCCGGTTGACGTCGGCCTCGGCGCGCAGCCGGCGGGCACCCAGCGCCGGGTCGTCGATGAGGCGCTCGATCAGCTCCAGGCTGCCCAGGATCTCGATCAGGCGCGCGTAGTGGTAGAAGAAGCTGGCGGTCACCGGGCCGCCGCCGGCGCGCCGGCGCATCTCCACTAGTTCGGCATCGGCGAGCGGAGTGCCGAAGCTGCGGCAGACGTTGAGCCGGGCGAGCGGGCCGACACGGTAGCTGCCGTCGGGGTAGCCGTAGGGCCGGTAGTAGGGGAACTTGAGATAGCTCCAGTCCTCAGCGGTCTCGCCGATCAGTTCGGCGTACTCCTCCGGGGGGACGTGGTCGGCCAGGATGTGGCCCTGCGAGTCCATGATGCGGAGCTGGCCGCCGTAGTGCTCCCAGGTGCCATGTTCACCGACCATGGCCAGAAACAGGCTGGCAAAGCGCCCGTAGGACGCGACCTCTTCGCTGAAGGCGGGCAGCGCGCCCTTGAAGCGGGCCAGGGCTTCGAGCGCGGTGGCGCGCGCCTCGGGCAAGGCCGCGGCGACGGCCGCGCGATCGACGTCGGTGAGGCCGCTGCGCACGCCGCCGGGCACGGCCCAGGCCGGGTGGATCTTGCGCCCGCCCAGCCGCTCGATCAGCTCCTGGCCGAACTGGCGCAGTTTGATCCCGGCGCGGGCCAGTTCCGGCTCGGCGGCGATCAGGCCGAAGATGTTGCGCCGGGACGGGTCGCTCTCGAAGCCCAGGAAGAGATCGGGGCCGCTAAGGTGGAAGACGCTCAGGGTATGGGACTGGACGATCTGGGCCAGGTTCATCAGCCGGCGCAGCTTTTCGGCGGCGGGCGGCACGTTGACGGCGAGGATGGCATCGCCAGCCCGCGCCGAGGCGAGGATGTGGCTCACCGGGCAGATCCCGCAGATGCGCGCGGTGATGGCCGGCATCTCCCAGAAGGGGCGCCCGAGGCAGAAACGCTCGAAACCGCGAAACTCGGTGACGTGGAAGCGGGCGTCGCTCACCTCGCCAGCCTCATCGAGGTAGATGCTGATCTTGGCGTGGCCCTCGATCCGGGTCACCGGATCGATCGTGATCGTCGTGGGCATAGTCGGCTCATCGTCTAGCCAAAGCGCCCGCCGGCCGGCGGCGGCGCCTCGGACAGCAGCGCTTCGAGCAGGGCACGGATCTGCGGCGCCGCCGGCGGGCAGCCCGGCAGGTAGTGGTCCACCGGCACCACGGCGTGCAGTGGCACGACCCGGTCGAGCAGGCGTGGCACGATGCCCGGTGCGGCAGGGATGACACCCCGTGGGTCGCCGTGCTCGACGTAGATCTGCTGGAGCAGGCTGTCCGGCGGGCCAAGCTGGTTGCGCAGGGCGGTCACGTTGCCGGTGACGGCGCAGTCGCCCAGGGCGACGAGCAGGCGGCTCTTGCGGCGCACCTCCTGCGCCAGGACGAGGTGCTCCTCGTTGGCTACCGCGCCCTCCACCAGGCTCAGGTCCACCCCGTCGGGGAAGTGCTTCTGATCGGCAATCGGGCTGTAGACCAGGTCGGCCAGGGCCGCCAGATCGATCAGCCAGGTGTCGAGGTCGAGCAGCGACATATGGCAGCCCGAGCAGCCGCCGAGCCAGACCGTCGCGAGTTTGAGCTTGTTGGCCATGGGCTCACCACCGTTCCTGGCGCGAGGCGACAATCACGGCGATGCGCCCCGGGTCGCGTTCGAGCTCGGCGACGCTGGTTCCCCGGCGGAAGATCGCGCCGGTTGGGCAGGCGATCAGGCACTTGCCGCACGAGGTGCAGCTTGCGGCCTCACCCCAGGGCAGACCGAGGTCGGTGATCACACGGGCGTTGACGCCCCGCCCCGCGACGTCCCAGGTATGCACGCCCTCGACCTCGTCGCAGGCGCGCACACAGCGGGTGCAGAGCACGCAGCGGTTGTGGTCGACCCCGAACTGCGGGTGGCTGATATCGACGCTGCACTGCGGGGTCAGGTACGTATAGCGCACGTGGGTCATACCGACCTGGACGGCGAGGTTCTGCAGTTCACAGTTGCCCGAGGCGACGCAGACGGCGCAGACGTGGTTGCGCTCGGCAAAGAGCAGTTCAACGAGCGCGCGCCGGTTGGCCCGCAGCCGCTCGCTGGCGGTGCGTACCTCCATCCCCTCAGTGACGGGTGTCAGGCAGGCGGGGAGCAGGCGCGACGAGCCCACTACCTCGACCAGGCAGAGCCGGCAGGCGCCGACGGCGGAGAGGCCCTCGAGGTGGCAGAGGGTGGGGATGGCGATACCGGCATCGCGGGCGGCTTCGAGGATCGTCTCGCCGGCGCGGGCGCTGACGAGCTGGCCATCGATTGTGAGGGTACGGGCGGCCATAGGCGCTCCAGGGCGACTCATACCAGTGACGAGTGACGAGCCGCACGGTCCGCATCATGTTGCGGAGCAGGGCCAGTTCGATGCGCAACGCCTCATCCGGATCTCGTGTCAATCCGGCTGCTGCGGCGCGGCTGCGGTTGGTGCGCTGAGTAGGGCGGCGTACTCGTCGCGGAAATAGCGCAGCGTGCTGAGCACCGGGTTGGGGGCCGACTGGCCGAGGCCGCAGAGGCTCATCTCGCGCACAATCTGGCAGAGCTCTTCGAGCTGGACGAGATCCTCGCTGGTGGCCTGGCCATTGACGAGCTTGTCGAGCAGGTGGTGCATCTGCACTGTGCCGACGCGGCAGGGCACACACTTGCCGCAGGACTCGTCCATACAGAAGGCCATATAGAAGCGGGCGATCTCGACCATATTGGTGCCGGCGTCCATGACGACCATCCCGCCGGAGCCCATGATCGAGCCGGCGGCGGCGAGCGACTCGTAGTCAACCGGCGTATCAAAGAGACTGGCGGGGATACAGCCGCCCGAGGGGCCACCCGTCTGCACTGCCTTGACCGGCGTGCCATCGGGGGTGCCGCCGCCCAGGTCCTCGATAATCTCACGCAGGGTGATACCCATAGGAACTTCGATCAGCCCGGTGTTGCGGATCTTGCCGGTGAGGGCAAAGACCTTGGTGCCCTTGCTCCGGGCGGTGCCGATGCTTGCATACCAGTCGGCGCCCCGTTCGATGATCGGCACGATATTGGCGAAGGTCTCGACATTATTGATCAGCGTGGGGCAGCCCCAGAGGCCCCGTTCGGCGGGGTAGGGCGGGCGGGGGCGGGGCTGGCCGCGGCGCCCCTCGATACTGGCAATCAGCGCCGTCTCCTCGCCGCAGACGAAGGCACCGGCGCCGACGCGCACCTCGACCTTAAAATCGAAGGCGGTCTCGAAGATCTGGCTGCCGCTCAGGCCGTGGCGGCGGGCCTGGCTGATCGCCCTGGTGAGCCGCTGGATGGCCAGCGGGTACTCGCCGCGCACATAGAGGAAGCCTTCGTGGGCGCCCACGGCATAGGCGGCGATCGCCATACCTTCGAGCACGAGATGCGGGTCGCTCTCGAGGATGCTACGGTCCATAAAGGCGCCCGGATCGCCCTCATCGCCATTGCAGACGACGAACTTGCGTTCGCCGGGGCTCTTGGCGACGGTGGCCCATTTGAGCCCGGTGGGGTAGCCGGCGCCGCCGCGCCCACGCAGGCCGCTGCGAGTGATCTGGTCGATCACCTCGGCGGGGCTAAAGTCGTGGAGCACGCGGTAGAGCGTGGCGTAGCCACCGGCGGCGATATAGGCCTCGATGCGTTCCGGGTCGATCAAGCCGCCGTTGCGGCGCACGATCGGCAGCTGGCGGGCGAAGAAGGGGTGCTGGGGATCGCCGCGTTCGACGCTACAGGGGCCGCCATCGAGCGCCGCGATGATCTCGGGGGCCTGGTCGGGGCGCACGTGCTCAAAGAGCAGATCAGCCGGCTCGATGCGAACCAGCGGGCCGTTGCCGCAGAAGCCCATACAGCCCACGCCGACCACTTCGACGTTCTCGGCGTGGCCCGCGGCCGCAACACCGGCTTCAAGCTGCTGCTGCAGCTCAACCGCGCCCGAGGCATAGCAGCCGAGCGAGGTGCAGCAAGCGATGCGGATGGGTTTGCGGCCGGCCCGTTCGTGGGCAGCGATCGCGTTGAGTTCAGCGAGATCCATGGGGCTCCTCGGCCAGGGGCGGCTCGGCCAGTAGCGCGTGCAGCCGGGCGCGGAGCGTCGCGGCGTCGGCGTGGCCGATCACCAGCCCATCGAGCACCACCGCGGGCGCGATGCCACAGGCGCCCAGGCAGCGAGCGGTGAGCAGCGAGAGTTGGCCATCGGCGCTCGTGCTACCGGCCTTGAGCCCGGTCTCCGCCTCGAGGGCGGCCAGCAAGGTGGCCGCGCCCTTCACATAGCAGGCAGTGCCGAGGCAGACGGTGCAGGTGTGGGCCCCCTGGGGCGCGAGCGAGAAGAAGTGGTAGAAGGTCGCCACGCCATAGACCCGGCTTGGTGGCAGGTGCAGGTCATGGGCGATGGCGGCGAGCATCGCGGGTGAGAGGTAGCCGTAGAGCTCCTGGGCCTTGTGCAGCACCTCGATCAGTGCGTCAGGGCGGTACTGGTGGCGCCGCATGGTCGCCTGGAGGATCTTCTGCCGGTTATCGCCAGCGGGAGCCGCCAGGTCCTGCTCGTGCGCCGGGGCGGCCCGTGGTAGGGCGCCTGCCATAGTTTCCTCCTCGCGCGGCGCTCGGGCCGCGGTTCGTTCCGGTTCATCCTAGCACCGTGCCGCCGCGGCGACTGAGAAGAAATACTCACAGACTGTTGAGCGATTACCACCGTCGGTCACAGAGGGTCATGGTAGACTGCGCTCGATTTCTGTTGCATGAAATGTCAAACAGCTCATTTCCGGTGAAAGGAATGGCGATGCAGGCGGCGCACCCGGCTGTGAGTGTGGCGCAGATTGGTCCCAACGCGATCATCCAGACGGTCGGCGCGCTCGAGGAGGCGTGGGGCCGGGCGGAGGCGCAGGCTTTTCTGCAGCGCATTGGCCGGGGCGACCTGGTGGAGCGTTTGCCGGCGACGATGGTCGACGAGCAGGAGTTTGTCGCGCTGATCGGTGCGCTGCGCGCCGAGCTGGGGGTGAGCGCGGCGGGGCGGATCCTGGCCCGCTCGGGCGAGCGCACGGCCGACTATCTGCTGGCCAACCGCATCCCTGCGCCGGCGCGGCGCATTCTGCCACTGCTGCCGCCGGCCATCGGTCTGCGCATCTTGCTCAGGGCGATCGCCGCCCACGCGTGGACCTTTGCCGGCACGGGGCGCTTCAGCTATAGCGTGGCCGGGGGGCGCGCCACGGTGCGCCTGGCGAACTGCCCCGAGTGCCGCGGCAATGCCGCTGCCGACCCGATCTGCCGCTACTACGAGGCGTGCTTCCAGCAGCTGCTGCGCACGCTGATCGCCCCGCGACTGGTCGTCAGCGAGACGGCGTGTATGGCCAGCGGCGCGGAAGCCTGCAGTTTCGCCATTGTCTGGAAGTGAGCGCCGGGCGGCGGGGCCTGCCCGGTTGGTGCTGGTCGTCGTAGTGCAGACTCTGTCGCTGGGACGCGGGGCGTCGCCCCATGACACACAAGGGAGACTGTTATGCGGATCATGATGATCCAGCCCAACTACCATGCGGGTGGGGCCGAGATCGCCGGGAACTGGCCGCCGAGCTGGGTGCCCTACATCGGCGGCGCGCTGCGCACCGCGGGCTACGAGAACATCCGCTTCGTCGACGCGATGACCTTCCACATCCCCGACGACAAGCTGCGCGAGATCATCAGGATCAACCAGCCTGACGTAATCCTGGCCACGGCGATCACGCCCATGATCCTCAAGGCCCAGGCCACACTGCAGATCGCCCGCGAAGAGCGGCCCAACGCCAAACTGATCCTCGGCGGCATCCACCCCACCTTCATGTACACCCAGGTCTTCAACGAGGCGCCCTGGATCGACTACATCGTCCGCGGCGAGGGCGAGGAGATCATCGTTGAGCTGATGCGCAGTATCGAGGCCGGCTCCGACCTGAAGGACCGGGCGAACATCAAGGGCATCGCCTACCTCGAGGACGGCAAGGTTGTTGCTACCCCGGCCAGCGACCCGATCGCTGACCTGGACACGCTCACCCCCGACTGGAGCCTGCTCGACTGGGACAAATACATCTACGTGCCCATGAACGTGCGGGTGGCCGTGCCGAACTTCGCCCGCGGCTGCCCTTTCACCTGCCGCTTCTGCTCGCAGTGGAAGTTCTGGCGGCGCTACCGCTCGCGCAACCCGATCAAGTTCGTTGACGAGATCGAGAGCCTGGTGCGCGACTACAAGGTGGGCTTCTTCATCCTGGCCGACGAGGAGCCGACGCTCAATCGCAAGAAATTCACCGCGCTCTGCGAGGAGTTGGCCCGGCGCAAGCTGCCGGTGCTCTGGGGTATCAACACCCGGGTCACCGACATCATGCGCGACAAGGAGTTGCTGCCGCTGTGGCGCAAAGCCGGGCTCATGCACATCTCGCTCGGCACCGAGGCCGCGGCCCAGATGAACCTCGAGCTCTTCCGCAAGCAGACGACGATCGACCAGAACAAGACGGCCATCCGGCTCATCCAGGAGGCGGGCATGGTCGCCGAGGCGCAGTTCATCATGGGGATGGAGAACGAGACGCCGGCGACGATCGAGGAGACCTACCGCATGGCCCTCGACTGGAAGGTGGACATGGCCAACTGGAACATGTACACCCCCTGGCCGTTTGCCGAGCTGTTCGAAGAGTTGGGCGACCGGGTCGAGGTGCGCGACTACTCAAAGTACAACTTCGTCACCCCGATCATGAAGCCCGAGTTGATGGAGCGCGAGGAAGTGCTCAAGGGCGTGCTGCGCAACTACGCCCGCTTCTACATGCGCAAAGCCTTCCTCGAGTACCCCTTCATCAAAGACAAGGCCAAGCGCAAGTACATGCTCGGCTGTCTGCGCGCCTTTGCCAAGACCACCTTCGAGAAGCGCTTCTACGACATCGGGCGCATCCACATGCAGGGCGGCTCGATGCAGGTCGACCTGGGCTTCGATGAGAGCCGCGTGTTCAGCCGCGAGGAGATCGCCCGGCTGAAAGAGGAGCGCCCGGAGATGATGGCCGATGTCACCTTCGGTGGCGCCATCCCGAAAGGCTTCGATCCGGAGCTGATCCGTCACCAGTCGGAGAACGATCTGAACCTGCCGCTCCGCGACGAAAACAAGCAGGTGGGCTGCTAGCCCGTCGGTAGAGATTGCGTTGCTGGTTGGTTGTGGGCGGCAAC
>DAOUBZ010000398.1:0-6486 GCA_034432515.1 Chloroflexaceae bacterium
CGCGGCGCCGGCGGTCGGCGCCTGGGCCGGCGCGACGGTCGGCAAAGTCAACTGGGGGAGCTGCGTCTGGCCGGGGATCACCCGCCCGAAGTCGGCCAGTTCGCTGCGGAAATTGCTGACCACGCCATAGGCCAGGATCAATGCGAAGATCATCAACGCGGCAACAACGGCCGTCTTGATCAGCTCGAGGCTCTGGCCCCAGACGCTGCGGCGGCGCATTTCGTTCAGGGCGCTCTGCGCCGCGCCGGCCACCGGCTCGCCCCAACTGGTGCGCCCCTGATCGTTCTGAGCGACGCGGCGCAGTTCGAGCAGGGCGCGCACATCGCCGATCTGGGTGAGGGCGTGAACCGCGCTCCAGCGCACATTGCTGTTCGGGTGGTTGAGCGCCTGAAGTAGCGGGCCGGCCGCGCGCCCATCGCCGATCCGTCCGGCGGCCTCGGCGGCACGGTAGACGGTGAGCCAGGGCTGGCCGGGGCCCATTGCCACGCACAGGGCGGGCACAGCGGCCGGGCCAATCGCGACCAGTTCATCGACAGCGACGACGTGCAGCGGGTGCGTGGCGTCACCGAGCGCGTGGATCAGCGCGTCGATCTGCTCAGGAGGGACGCTGCCGCGCCCCGCGCGCAGGCGGCGCGTTGACCCGGCGGGGCGCCGGGCAGGCTGATCCACTGCGCCCTGGGCCTGGCGCGTACTGGCCCTGCCGGGGGCACTGCTGGTCTCAACCGGTTCCTGGCGCTCGGTGGTCATATCTGAACCCGGGACCTGTTTGAGAAGCGGCCGTTCCTGCGTGACCGTCGCAGTGAGGAGGCGTGACGCGATGAGGCGCTACGATCGCGTCTGTGCGCGACCGCATCCTCGCAAACCGTTATGCGGATTTGAATCATGCCTATGGGGGTCATCAGGCCTGCACCGTGGTCGCCCTGGCGGCCTGCCAGCGGGCGTAGCGCGCGACAATCGCGTCGAGCAGGGCGGCTGCCGCCTCGCCCTTCGGCTGGCGCGGCAGTGGCGTGACCCCCTCGTGGTCGATCAGGCTCAGGGCGATCGTCGGCTGGCCGATGCTGGCCACTGCATCGTTGGCCACGATCATATCCAGGCCCTTGCGTTCCAGCTTGCTGCGCGCATTGGCCAGCAGATCATCGGTCTCAGCGGCGAAGCCGACCTTGAACAGGTCGGTGCGCCGGGCAAAGCCCGCGACGATATCGGGGTTGGCCACCAGCTCGATCGTCATCCCGGCCTCGCCCTGCTTCTTGATCTTGCGCTCGGCGACCGTAGCCGGGCGGAAGTCGGCCACCGCGGCGTTCATAATCAGCATGTCGGCGCCCACACAAGCGGCCTGCACCGCGTCGCGCATCTGCAGTGCCGTCTCCACCTGCACCAGCGTGAGCGCGGCCGGCGGGGTCAGAGCCGTGGGGCCGCTGATCAGGGTGACACTGGCCCCCAGGTCGCGGGCGCGGGCGGCGAGTGCATAGCCCATCTGGCCCGAGGAGCGGTTGCCCACGTAGCGCACCGGGTCGATCGGCTCGCGCGTGCCCCCGGCGGTGACCACCACGCGGCGTCCGCGCAGTGGCCCACTGGCGCGGCCCAGCATCGCGCGGATCTCACCCTCAAGACTGAACGGCTCAGGCAGGCGGCCCTTGCCGGAGACGGGCTCGGCCATACGCCCCACATCGGGTTCGAGCACGGTGAAGCCCCGGGCGCGCAGCATGGCCAGGTTGGCCTGGGTGGCAGGGTTGGCAAACATCAGCGGGTTCATCGCCGGGGCGATCAGCACCGGGGCGGTAGCGGCCAGGATGCTGGTGCAGAGCAGATCGTCGGCCAGGCCGGCAGCGATGCGGGCGATCGTATTGGCGGTGGCAGGGGCAACGATCACGGCGTCGGCCTGCGCCCCGAGGCTGATGTGGCCGACCACGCCGTCCTCGGGCAGCGCCCACATGTCGCTGTGGACGGGCCGCCCGGTAAGCGCCTGGAAGGTGGCGGATCCCACGAACCGCTCGGCCGCCTCGGTGAGCACCACGTCGACCTGCGCGCCGGCGAGGGTCAGATCGCGGGCCAGTTGGGCTACCTTATAGGCGGCGATACTGCCGCAGACGCCCAGGAGGAGTCGCTTCCCGCTCAGGATGTCCATCGCCTGCCTCACATGCGCATGTCAAGGCATTGTAGCATCAGGGCGAGGGTGCGTCAAAGCGCGCCGGCTGCCCAGCACGTGCGCCCAGGCATACGACAGCTCGGCGCCGATCAGCAGAATCTGGCTGGAGATAAAGATCCACAACAGCAGCGTCATCGCGCCGCCGAGCACCCCGAACGACGAGAAGTTGACCCGCCCGAAGATCAGCTCAGCCATCTCCTGGATGGTGGTGAAGAGGATGGCCGCCACCAGCGCTGCCGGCCAGACATCGCGCCACTGGGGGATGGAGTCCGGTAGCACCTTGTAGAGCGTAGCGAAGGCCAGCGTGATCAGCGCGACCATGAGGCCGCGCTGGGCCAGGCGCGACAGCAGGCTGTTCAGCGGCAGCCAGTCGGTGTAGGCGCTCAGCAGTGAGAGCGCGACATTGCCCAGCACGGCCACCAGGATCAGCGCGGCGACGCCGAGCAGCAGCGCGAAGGCGGTCAGCCGCTCCAGCACCATCCCGGTCACCGCGGTTTTGATCCCGCCCTCACCGTTAACCAGCCGCGCGTCCCAGATCGTCTTGAAGGTCTGGGTCAGCGCGCCGAAGAGCCCGGTGGCGGCGAAGATCAGCGTGGCGGCGCCCAGCAAGCCGGCACCCACCCGCGTTTCGGCAAAGTGGCTCAGCGTCTGGGCGATCAGTTCGCGCACCTCGGGCGAGCCAACCAGGCCCAGCAACTGCTCCTGCACATTGAAACGCTCCGGATCGACCACAAAGCCCACCAGGCTGATCACCACCAGCAACAGCGGGAAGATCGAGAAGATCGTGAAGTAGGCCAGCGCCGCGGCCATGCTGCCGACATTGTCACGCTGATACTTCTCGATCGTCAGCCGGACGATTCGCACCAGCGGATGATTGTTCATGCGGAACCTCCATCCCTCCACACCGCTCTATCACGGTCCCTGTGGTACAATCTCGGCTACGCGCGGGGGGGAAGCGACGCGGCGTGCCACCGGGGCCGCCGTTGCTGGAGCGGCAGGAGCCGTTGTGGACACCAGGAAGATAGGCATTATCGTGGGCCGTGAGTGGTCATGGCCACCAGCCTTCATCGAGGAAGTTAACCGGCGCAACGCCGGGGTCATCGCCGAGTTCGTCAAGGTTGGCGGCACCCGGATGGCCGAGCTCTGTGAGTATGACGTGATCGTGGACCGGATCAGTCACGAGATCCCCTACTATCGCACCCTGCTCAAAACCGCCACGCTCTCGGGCACCCGCGTGGTCAACAACCCCTTCTGGTGGAGCGCCGACGACAAGTTCTTCGGCGCCAGCCTGTGTACCAGGCTCGGCATCGCCCACCCGAAGACGGTCGCCCTGCCCTCCCACTCCTATGTCGAGGGGGTGGTGGAGGAGTCGCTGCGCAACCTGCGCTACCCTGTGCCCTGGAAGGATCACGTCGATTACGTGGGTGGCTTTCCGGCCATTCTCAAACCGGCCTGGGGCGGCGGCTTCAAGCAGGTCTATAAGGTCAACAGCTTCGAGGAACTGTGGCGCGCCTATAACGAAACCGGCACCGAGTGTATGATGCTCCAGGAGTATATCGCCTGGGAGAAGTACGTGCGCTGCGTGGTGATCGGGCGCCGCCACATTATGACGATCAAGTTCGATGCCAACGCCCCCTGGCCCCACCGCTACTTTCGCGACGACAACTACCTGACCGAGGAGGAGGGCCGCCAGGTCGTCGCCCATGCGCTCTTGATCAATGAGGCCCTCAGCTACGATATGAACACGGTGGAGTTTGCGCTCAAGGACGGCGTGCCCTTCGCGATCGACTTCACCAACCCGGCCCCCGACTTCGACGTTAACTCGCTCACCCCCCACTACTTCGACTGGGTGGTAAAGACCATGGCCGATTTTACCATCGAACTGGCCCACCAGGGTCGCCAGGTGCCCACCGAGTACGCCTGGGGCCGTATGCTCGCCGAGCGCGCAGCGCCGCCCACCACTGAATGAGCCTCCTATGAGTCTGGCAGCCGCGATCGCCTACTATCACGACCTGCTTACCCCGGAACTGGCCATCGCCTCCTGGGCGCGGCTCAGCGACGAACTGCGCGCCCGGCGGCTCTACTTCGGCGAGCGGCCGCTGGCCTCCGTGCTGCGCCCACGGCTGCTCACCGCGGCCCAGTATGCTATGCTCCAGCACGGTGTTGCGACGGTAGCCGCCGCGGCGCGCACCGTGGTTGCCCCCGCGCTCGACGCTGGCCCGGCCGGCGAGGCGGTGCGCGCGGAGTTGATGCTCACGCCCCAGGAGCAGGCGCTGATCGCGATGCACCCCGGCTATGCGGAGCCCAGCGCCCACTCGCGCATGGACACCTTCCTCACCATCGATGGCCATTCGCTCCAGTTTGTCGAGTATAACGCCGAGAGCCCCGCCGCCATCGCCTACGAAGATCTGCTCTCCGAGGCCTTCCTGGCCATGCCGGTGATGCAGGAGTTCGTCCGGCGCTACCCCGCGCGCCCGCTGCCCGCCCGCCAGCGGCTGCTGGAAACACTGCTGGCCTGCTGGCGCGAGGCCGGCGCCCCGGGCGGTGAGCCGGTGGTGGCGATCGTCGACTGGCACGGCCTGCCCACCGCCACCGAGTTCGAGCTGTTTGCCGCCTACTTTGTTGAACATGGCCTGCGCGCGGTGATCTGCTCTCCCGACGAACTGCACTTCCGCGATGGCCACCTTGTCGCCGAGACGGAGGGGCGCAGCACCGCGGTGACGATCGTCTTCAAGCGTGTGCTCACCAGCGAGTTGCTGACCCACTATGGCGCGGCGGCCCTCGATCACCCGCTGGTGCAGGCCTACGCCGCCGGCGCCTGCGTGCTGGTGAATAACTTCCGCGCCAAGCTGCTCCACAAGAAGTCGCTCTTCGCCCTGCTGTCCGATGAGCAGTTTCAAGCCGCCCTCACCCCTGAGCAACGCGCCGCCGTCGCTGCCCACGTCCCCTGGACGCGGGTGGTGCGCCCTGGCACGACGACCTACCAGGGTGAGCGGATCGATCTGCTCGCCTTCGCCCGCACCAACCGCGACCGGCTGCTGCTCAAGCCCAACGACGACTACGGCGGCCGCGGCATCACCATCGGCTGGGAGATCGACGCTGCCGGCTGGGACGCAGCCCTGCAGGCCGCCCTGGCAACACCCTTCGTGCTCCAGGAGCGGGTGCGTATCGCCTACGAGCCCTACCCGGCGCTGGTCGATGGGCAGGTGGTGGTGGGTGAGCGCCTGGTCGATAGCGACCCGTTCCTCTTCGGTAGCGACGTCGAGGGCTGCCTGTGCCGCCTCTCCACCGTCACCCTTCTGAATGTCACCGCCGGCGGCGGCTCGACCGTGCCGGTGTTCGTCATCGACGACCAGCAGGCACCGCAGAACAGTGACGCGTGATGCGTGACGCGATGAGGCGATACGATCGCGTCCTCGCATCCTCGCGTCGTCCGATCACCTCGCGGTGGGTCCGGGCCCGACGGGGCCGTGTCGCACCTCCGGTCACCCGTCCTCGCGTCCTCGCGTCGTCCGATCACCGCATCCCCGCGTCCTCCCGTCCTCGCAAACGATCATACGGGTTTGCACCATGCCATGTCTACGAGAAACGGTACGCTGTGATCTTCGCAGCGAGGCGCGCGGCCAGGAACGGGCTCACCTCGCCAAGCGCGGCAAGGATGCTACGCGCCTCCTCGCGGTAGGCGGCGATCTTGTCGCGACTCCAGGACGCTGGTGGCGGCTGCAGGTTTGTGATCCGGTCGGCTAGCTTTACCAGCCAGACTGCGTGGGGCTGCTCCCTGATCCGGCGCAGACTATCGGCGAGTTGCCCGGCCCGCGCGAGCGCCGGGTCTTTCGAGAGCGCTGCCACACCCTCGGCGACAGGCCGTCCGAAGGTCGCCTCCAGTTGCGCGACAGTTACCCCGCAGTCCTCGATGGTGTCGTGGAGCAACGCGCACTGGACGGCCAGGTCCTCATCGTGGCCGGGCTCGGCGCGTAGTGCGGCGATCACCTCCATTGCCACCAACGTGACATGGAGCAGGTAGGGCAGCTCGGAGTCTGGCAGGGTCTGTCCGGCGTGAGCTGCAGCGGCGAAGCGGCTCGCCGCGATGTAGCGATCCTGTGACCACATGGTGTTGTTATCCTCCCCGTAGCCCAATCACCAGGGCCGATCCGCCGAGCAGCACGCCGATGCCGCCGGCGACGATGAGGCCGGCCAGCAGCCAGCTCGCCGCGGCCCGCCCGGGCGAGATGCCGTGGGCCATGGCCAGCCCGGCCACGCTCAGCCCGGCGGCCCAGAGCCAGAGTAGGCCGGGGGCGCCCCAGCACAGCCAGAGCAGCGGCCCCTGCGCCGCCAGCGGC